>JAFZNQ010000073.1 GCA_017552965.1 Abditibacteriota bacterium
CCTCCCTCGTCATCTCGGCCCAAACGGCAATAGAATCTTTAGGCCGTTTGGGGGAAGAGATCTCAGGAGGGGCCCGGCTGCTTCTTCATTACTCCCGCATGCGGGAGAAAGCAGACGGGAGGACCCTGGCTGAAGCAGTGACGGGAAGGAGAGCGTCTTTCATTTTGTCCCGTTGGGCTTGGTCCATGACCGGAACTCGCGGTTCCACTACAGGGGATCTCTTACCGCCCTTCACTTCGTTCAGGGCGCCGAGATGACGCCTGTTGTTGAACGGGACAGCGCCAACCCCGCGTCATCCTGCGCCGCGAATGATAAAAAATATTGACCGGTGACCTGTGTCACCGCAACTGAATACCAGGAGGATTGTTATGTACAAGCTGATCATTGCCATTATCGTTCTTTTCGTGTCTGCTTCCGCTCTGTGCGCCATGACGGAGGCCGAGACCAAAGAAATATACAAGTTGCTCAATACCAACAGCTACGAGGCTATGGACGACCAACTGAACTCGGTCAGGGACAAGGACGTGACCTATTACAAGCTGAGAGGTCTGTCCACCATCCTGAGCAGAAACAAGGACAGCGTGGCCATATCCAACATATGCCGGGAAAAGCTTCTTGCCGACTATTCGCAGGACCTGTCCGTATATCCGTATATAGTGCTCATCGACCTGATGAACGGATCCGTGGAACATCTCAGGGAGACCGTGAACAAGCTCGGGGAGCAGAAGCCTGCCGAGAGCGATGACAACGCGATACTGTGCTATTATCTCCTGTCCCACCTCAACAGCATTCCGGCCGTCACCGTGTCGGAAGATGATCTGCAGAGCATCAACTATATCCTGGAAAACAACGCCGTCTTCACCTGTTACGGCCACGGCATCAGATACTCTGAGGGCATGAAGGGTATCGGCATTCTGGTTTCTGCCATGTATATGCCCGAGTATGACGAGAGCCTGTTTGACAAGCTGAACAAGACCAACCTTACCCAAAAGGACTTTATGTTCGCCAACATCATATGCAGCGACGTGGCCTCCGGCAAGGACGGCATCAGAGTGTACATGAAGCTCCTGGACATCTATCCGGAGAATCATCTTGTGGTAATGGGCCTGAAGGACGCCACCATACAGTGTATAGAGGACGAGTATCTGTTCAGCACCGAAGAAAAGTCTCTGGGCTCTTATTACAAGGGCTTCATAGACAACATTGATGCGTCCATAAAGAAGCACCCGGACAACATAGAGCTGAAGAGCCTGAAGGGCGGGATCCTGTTCCTTGCCGGCAGATACGACGAGTGCATAGAACTGTGCAAGACCATAGAGTCCAGGAACCCTTATGCCTACTTGTTCATAGTCCTTTCGGCTCAGCACACCAATAATGCTTCTCTGAAGCAGCTTTACCTGAACAAGCTGAGCGCCCACTATGCCAAAATAAAGACCGACAAAAAGGCCTACAGACTCCTTTTCCAGGTGTCCACGGTGCTGGAGCTCAGCGAAAAACATCTGCCAAGCGCAGCTGACTATGCCGTGAAGACCGTTGCTAACTGGGGCGGCGCCGACAAAGACACTCCCGATGCCTTTGTCCAACAGCTGGAAAACATCATACGCGGCTACAAGCACGAATATGACGTATATCAGGACAAGCAAAACAGCCTTCTGTGTCTGCTGGCTCTGGAGAAGATACTGAACAGTGTGAACAGGACTCTGGAATACAGCGATTATATAGAGCTGGCAAACGCCTGCTATCAGACTATAGACGCCTCAAAGGTGACTAAGATAGGCGACAGTCTCGAGGTCAAAACCGGCAAGAGGTTTACGGGAAACGTCCGCGCGGCCATAGATTATTACGACCGAGCCGTCCGCGTTCTTTCCGCCAGGAATGACATCGGCAACAAAGACGAGATCATCTCTATCCTGACGGCTCATATTCATGAGCTGCAAAACGGAGAGGTCGTAAACGGCATCACCGTGTATAACGGTGTGGTCCCGGATCCGGCAAAGAAATAAAGACACACAGCCTCCGTCACACCTCCGCCACACAGGCCCCGCAAAGCGAGCTTTGCGGGGCTTCGCTTGCCTGTAGGCATAGTTCCTCTCACGTCATCCCGCCCCCTCCGCCGTCATCCCAGCGCCTGAGACGCAGTCGAGGGCGTTGGAGATCTGTGGGGGCACCGATGCCGCAGGCATTGGGGGGGCCACGCGGCGGAGAACAGCAAAAGCCCCGCGTCATCCCGGCCCAAATCGCAACATATGTAATGCGCCAGCATTACGCGATTTGGGGTAAGAGATCTACGGACGGGGCCCGCCAGCCCATTCCTTACTCTGCCAATGGCAGAGAGGGCTGGTGGGAGGGGCCGTATCGCGGGGCAGGAAAACCTTCTTGTCATCTCGGCCAAAACGGCAATATGTCAAACGCCACCGGCGTTTGGCCGTTTTGGGGAAGGGATCTCGGGCGGGACCCGTTTGCCCGTTCCTTGCTCCGGCAGAG
>JAFZNQ010000074.1 GCA_017552965.1 Abditibacteriota bacterium
GCCTGCCGAGGGCGTAAGCCTTACGGCCGGATGGCTTTGATGGCGCGGGTCATGGCCTCGATGTTCCCGAGGGGGGCGCTGCCGGGGATGTCGTGGCTGGAGAAGATGAGCCCGGTGGGGGCAAAGGCCTCATACACCCTGCGGACGTGCTCTTCTATCTCCGCCGGGGTGCCCATGGGCAGTATGCGGGTGTTGTCCATGCCGCCGTAGAGCATGAGCCTGCCCTCCGAGGCCTGCAAAAATTCCTCCGGCGGGTTGTAGCGGGGTTCCAGGGGATTGAGTCCGTCGGCTCCCAGCTCCAGGATGAGGGGCAGGGCCTCGATGACTCTGCCGTCCGTGTGGTAAAAGACCTTTTTCCCGGCCCGGTGGGCTATGTCCACGGCCTCTGTCAGGTAGTCAAAGTGAAAGCGCCTGACCATCCGGGGCGAATACATCATGCCCGTATTCATGCAAAAGTCCTCTGCCAGATACAGGACGTCTATGTCCATGGCGCACACCCGCCGGATGATCTCCCGCATCACGGGCCAGGCCCGGGCGAGAAACCGGTCTATCACGCCGCCGGAGAGGGCCATGGCCTCCATGAGGTCCTGCGGGAGCAGCAGGGAGTTCAGCAGTCCCAGGGGCACAGTCACCAGGGTAAAGATGGCCTTGTCCGGATATTTCCGCCGCTTGGCCTCTATGTCCGCGTAGATGGCGGGGTCGGCGGGGTCGCACAGCTCCAGGTCCCGGGTCTCTTCGATGGAGTCTATCCTGCCCCGGGTCATCCAGGCTGTCTTGCCGTCAAACACGTATTCCGCCCTGCGGCCGGGGCACAGGTCCGCCGTACCAAAGGCTTCGATCACGTCGGCGCCGAAATAAGAGATGCGAAAGTCCTCTCCCAGCTCCCGGTCCAGCCGGGCCATGGCGTCCCGGTCCATCCAAAAATTGAAGGGCGGCCTGTCCGGCTTTTTGCCTTCCAGGACCGCCCGCACTCTATCTCTCGAGGTCATCGGAGTCCTCTTTTTTGGTGAGAAAGGCCACCAGCCTCTCCCGCCTCATCAGCTCCAGGGTGCCTGCCAGCCTCTCCCCCAGAGAGTAGCAGTACCAGAAGAGCAGTCCGCCGGCGCACACCGCCAGCTTCACTCCAAAGCCGCCCTTCAGGGAGGGCATGATCCCGCAGACGCCTATGACTATGAGTATGAGCACCATCACCTCCCGCCGCCGGGTCATGGCGACGGCCGCGTTTTTCGCCCGGGCAAAAAAGCCCGCCATGATCAGGGCAAATTCGGCCCTTCTCTGCTCCTCGGTCACCGGCTCCGCCGGGGCGGATATCTCTACTCCCGCCAGGTCGGTCCTGCACTTGAAGCAGCGCTTGGCATTGTCGGGGTTGGGGGCTGCGCACTGGGGGCATCTTTTCATAGGGACTGTGTTCCTCCCGCTGGTTTTCTGATTATTATTATAACACAATCGGAACTCTCAGGCAACAAACCGTGGTATAATGAATAAAGAACGATTTCAAGGAGGCTGCGAGTCATGGACGTGTTATCACAGAGCTTCGGGCGTCTGGCTCCCGTAGCTGTATTTGTATATTCGGTGGCGCTGCTGGCAGCGGGCATACTGGCCCGCAAAAAGAGCCGGTTCGTCAGCGCCGCCTGCTGCATAGTGAGCGTGATACTCATCCTGTCCTTTGGCATAGTGAGGCCCTTTTTGGTGGAGAGCTACTACATCAACACCGCTTCCATGGCCCCGGGCGTCCGGCCCGGCACGGTGGTGTTTTGCGACAAGCTCTACTACCGCTTTGCCCCCATCAAACGGCAGCAGACCGTGATGGTCAAGGTGCCGCGTTACGGCGAGCCCTACTTTGAGCCCGTCACCCTGAAGGGAAAGCTCAGGGAGTTTTTCCTGGGACTGGACACCAGAGACGTGTTTTTGAAAAGGGTCATTGCCCTTCCCGGCGAACAGCTGCAGATCCTGGGGCCCACCCTCTTTGTGGACGGCAAAAAGGCCGATCCCGACCGGGTGATGACCGGGCTGGGCTACCCTCAGCTTGTCCGCTACCGGGTGTCCGAAAATGGCATCTTCACAGACCCCGGCGCTTTCGTCATCTCCGCCGAGGGGCTCTCCTCGCTGCTGGGAAAAAAGGCTGAGATACGCCAGGGGATATACGTGGACGGCGCGCTGCTGTCCGAGCCCTACGCCCGGCTGGCCGGCGCCTACACCGACTATCCCGACACCCGGGTCGCCTGGTGGCGCATGATGCTCCCCCGGGATATTGCCGCCGCCGTCACCGAGACCGACGTGGGCACCGTCATCAACGTGCCCCCCGGCTATCTCTTTGTCCTGGGGGACAACCGGCAAAACTCCGAGGACTCCAGAGACTTTGGCTTTATCCGCCTGGAGGACGTGGTGGGCAGGCAGAAGGGCGGCGTGTTCCTGGGCACCGCCTTTGACAAAGGAGCAGAAACCGAGTGGTAGGATAGAGGTCTTGCGGCGGCGCGGGAGCGCCGCCGCAAGGCCCGTTATTGCAAAAGCCCCGGCAGACGCAGCGCGCCTGCCGGGGCTTCTCTTTCCTATTTCTTATAGTGTCTGGTGGGCTTTTTGGTCTTCAGTGAGGGGCTGGGCTTCGCGTCCGCGGGCTTGCCCCGGGGGGCGGCGGCCAGAGCGTAGGCCGAGTTGATGCCCTGGGCCCAGTTCTGGGCTATCTGCATGCAGGTGCCCGGGCCCGCGTCGGCGTCTCTCTTGCCCACGGTGGCTATGAAAATATTGCCGGCCCACAGCATCACCGAGCCGTCCTTTTGCTTTTGCAGGCGCATCATGGGGGCCTGCTCCAGGCTCATGACGTCGTTCATCCTTTCCTGTATGACCCGGGCTCTCTGTTCCCGGCTCAGGGTGGCGGAGCCGGCCTTCACCAAAAAGGCCTCGTAGCCGCCGCCCATGATGCGGCAGTCCGCGCTCCAGGCGCAGACGCACAGGCTGCACAGGAGCAGCAGCGCGAATATTTGCTTCATCATTTTCCTCCCTCTACGCAAAAAACGACAGTATAAAGTCGTTGTATTTCTTCGCCGTTTCTTCGGGCATGTTGCAGTGGCCCATGCCCTCCACGGGTATATAAACGGCCCTGCCGCCTCTTTCGTTGACCCGTCGGGCAAAGGTCTCCGAGTTGGGCCCGGCGGCTATCATGGGGTCTGCCAGGCCGTGGACCAGCAGTATGGGTATGTCCGGCAGCTCCTCCAGCCGGTGCATGGGCGAGTGGGCCTTCATGACCGCCTCCACGTCGGTCTCCTCCCCGCCGCCGTAGGCGCACACGAAGTAGCGGGGCAGGTCCGGCCGCGCGGAGTAGTGATACACCAGGTCGCAGGCGGGGCAATTGGCCGCGGCCGCCGCCGGCTTGTAGCGTCCCACAATGGGGTAGAGCAGGGCCGACAGGCCCCCCATGCTGCCGCCCTCGCACACCAGCAGGGGCTCCTCTCCCAGCCCAAAGCGGCTGCATATCACGCCTATGAGGGCGTCGCACAGGTTGACGGCGCTCCTGTTCAGCCAGGCCCAGGGGTCGTAGTAGGGGAATATCTGCACTATCCCCTTTTCGGCCAGCAGCTCCGCCCAGGGAGAGTCCGACAGGGTGCCGGGGTCCCCTCTGCCGTGGAGGGTGAGCAGGATGCCCCGGGCCCGGGTCACCAGATGGGCGTTGGTGTAGCAAAAACTTCTCATATTGTCGGCGCAGATGATCTGCTCGGGTATGGTCTTCATGCTCGTCTCCTTTCAGTACCAGCAGCCGTAGGGGTTGCCCGGGGTGTCCAGGCCGAAATGCTCGAATATAAAGCGGGTGTAGGCCACGGTCATCTCCTCCGTGGCGCCGCAGTGGCCTATGGGGCCCTCATACAGCTCCGCCCTCAGGCCCCTCTGCCTCAGGCCCTCCGCCAGCCGGGCCGTGTTGTCCGCCAGTCCCGGTATGGGGTCGTTGACCCCGGACAGGAAGAGATAGTCCGTCTTGGGGAGCCGCTTCAATACGGACAGGGGCAGCAATATGCCCTCCAGGGCCCCGGGCTCCAGCCCCGGATGCTGAAAGTCCACCCAGTCCATGGGCGCTGTGACCGGGCAGTTGGCCGCTATGCACACGGGCCTGATGCCCGAAAATATCCCAAAGGTCAGGGCGGCAAAGCCTCCCATGGAGCAGCCTCCGAAGGCCATGGGCACCGTGTCCGGGATATGGTGCTCCCGGCGTATCACGTCTATGCAGCGCCTCACCTGTCTGGCGACAGAGGCCTTCATCCAGCTGTTCTGGGTGCCGTAGGGGAATATCTCTACCACCCCCGCCTCGGCAAAGGCCCGGGCGGAGGGGGAGTCCTCGTCTCTGGTGCCCTCATAGCCCGCCCCGTGAAAATTCACGTAGATGCCCCGCACGGGCCGGCGGACTATATGGGCGTTGGTATATACGTAGTCCCTGATGTTGGCGTAGGTGACGCTGTCCGGGTCAAAGGGCTTCCTGTCACACCAGGCCCCGGCGGCGGGCAGCAGCAAAAGCAGCAGCAAGCACAGTCTGATCACTATAGTTTCTCCTTTTTCCGCCTCTATTATAGCACATCGGCCGGGATATTTGCGGATTTTGCCGGCCCTTTTGGAAGGCCTTTCCGTTTGTATATTTTCCCCTTTATCTGTTATAATAAATTATGTGTGACCAAGTTGCATAATAAGGCCTTTGGCCGTTTGTGAGGATATACAGTGCTTACCAAGGAAGATATAGCCGCCATAGCCCACCTTTCCAGGCTGGAAATGGGGGACGACGCGGAAAAGCTCACCGAGCAGATCAACAAGCTGCTGGACAACTTTCAGAGCCTGCAGGCCCTGGACACCGACAGCGTGAAGCCCACCAGCCACGCCGTGCCCATGTACAACGTGTTCAGGGAGGACGAGGTCCGTCCCTCTCTCAGCCCCGAGGAAGTGGTGCAGAACGGCTCCGACACCCAGGACCTGTGCTTTGTGGTCCCCAGGATAGTTGACACGGATTAGAGGCGCATATGAACAACGAATTCTATACTCTCACGGCTCACGAGATAGCCGGGTTCATCAGGTCGCGGCAGGCTTCCGCCGAGGAAATAGCGGAGAGCTTTGCCGGCCGCATCGCCGCCACAGAAGACAGGGTCAGGGCCTACATCTCCCTGACCTGCGACGCCATGCTGGAGCAGGCGAAGGCTGTGGACAGGGACCTGGCCGCGGGCAAAGAGCTGCCCCCCCTGGCCGGGGTGCCCTGCGCCGTCAAGGACAACATGTCCACCGCCGGCGTCCTCACCACCGCCGCCTCCAGGATACTGGCGGACTACGTGCCTGTGTACAACGCCACCGCCGTCCAAAAGCTCTTTGACGGCCGGGTGCTCATGACGGGCAAGGCCAATCTGGACGAGTTTGCCATGGGCTCCTCCTGTGAAAACAGCGCCTTTTTCCCCACCCGCAACCCCTGGGACCTGTCCCGGGTCCCCGGCGGCTCCAGCGGCGGCAGCGCCGCCGCCGTGGCGGCGGATGAGTGCGCCTTTGCCCTGGGCTCCGACACCGGCGGCTCCATACGCCAGCCCGCTTCCTTCTGCGGCATAGTGGGCCTGAAGCCCACCTACGGCAGAGTGTCCCGCTACGGCCTCCTGGCCTTTGCCTCTTCCCTGGACCAGATAGGCCCCATGACCAAGGACGTCACCGACGCTGCCCTGGTCCTCAACGCCATCTGCGGCCGGGACGTGATGGACACCACCTCCCTGCCCGCCCCTGTGCCCGACTTCACCGCGGCCCTCACCGGAGACGTGCGGGGCATGAAGATAGCCGTGCCCGGGGAATTCATGGGCAAGGGCATAGCCGAAGAGACACGCCGGGCCGTCAGCGAAGCCATGGAACGCTTCCGGGCTCTGGGAGCCACCGTGGACATGGTGTCCATGCCCAACGTGGAATACGGCCTGCCCGTCTATTACATCATCGCTCCCGCCGAGTGTTCCTCCAACCTGGCCCGCTACGACGGAGTGAAATACGGGCACAGGTCCGACAAGTCCGTGGACACCTTCAGCATGTACAAAAAATCCCGCACCGAGGGCTTCGGCCCCGAGGTGAAGCAGAGGATCATGATAGGCACCTACGCCCTGTCCGCAGGCTACTACGACGCCTACTATCTCAAGGCCCAGAAGGTGCGCACCCTGGTCAAGGAGGACTTTGACCGGGTCTTCGCCGATTATGACGTCATCATATCGCCCACCTCTCCCGACACCGCCTTCGGCATAGGGGAGCAGACGGACGATCCCTACACCATGAAGCTGGCGGACATCTGCACCATCCCCGCCAACCTGGCGGGCATCCCCGCCATGAGCCTGCCCTGCGGCTTTGACAGCCGCCAGCTGCCCATAGGCCTGCAGATCATGGCTCCCGCTCTGGGAGAAGAGACCATGCTGAAGGCTGCCTACGCCTTCGAGCAGACCACGGATTTCCGGAAAAAGCCGGCGTTATAGGGGGGAACGAATATGAAATACAATGCTGTGATAGGAATGGAGGTCCACGTGGAGCTGGCCACCCGTTCCAAGATGTTCTGCGGCTGCAAGGTGGATTTCGGCGGAGAGCCCAACACCCGGTGCTGCCCCGTGTGCACGGGCATGCCCGGCTCCCTGCCTTCCGTCAACAGGAGGGCCGTGGAGTTCATGCTGAAGGCCGCCCTGGCCCTGAACTGCAAGATCAACTACGAGAATTATTTTCACCGGAAAAATTATTACTATCCCGACCTGCCCAAGAACTTCCAGACCACCCAGTATGACAGCCCCATAGGCTACAACGGGTATCTGGAGATCAATTCCGGCGGCCGCATCAAGAAGATAGCCATTCTCAGGGTGCACATGGAGGAGGACACGGGCAAGCTGCTCCACATAGAGGGCGGCAAGTCCCTGGTGGACTACAACCGCTCCGGCACTCCCCTTATGGAGATAGTCACCCAGGTCCCGGCCCCCGAGGGCTATGACATCATCGAAAACGCCGAGGAAGCCCGGGAATACGTGCAGAGGCTCCGGCAGCTGCTGGTCTATCTGAAGATCTCCGACTGCCGCATGGAGGAGGGCTCCATGCGCTGCGAGCCCAATATATCCGTGAGGCCCGAGGGCTCCGACAAGCTGGGCACCAAGACAGAGCTGAAGAACCTCAATTCCTTCCGGGTGGTGCATCTGGCCACCGACTACGAGATCAAGCGCCAGATAGCCTGTCTGGAGGAAGGGGAAAAGATAGTGCAGGAGACCCGCCGCTGGGACGACGCCCGGGACGAGACCACCATCATGCGCACCAAGGAATCCGCCCAGGAATACCGCTATTTCCCCGAGCCGGATCTGGTGCCCATCAGGCTTTCACACGAATACGTGGAGGAGGTCCGGGCTCAGATACCCGAGCTGCCCATCCCCAAGCGGGACCGCTTCGTGAAGGACTACTCCCTGCCCCTCACCGACGCCGAGGTGCTGGTGGACGACCCGGACCTGGCGGACTTCTTTGACCGCACGGCCCGTCTGGCCGCCAACCCCAAGGCTGCCGCCAACTGGATCCTGACCGAGCTGCTGAAGCTGGTGAACGAGTCCGGCAGGCCTCTGGCGGAATGCGGCATCCGGCCCGAGGACGTGAACAAGGTGCTGGAGCTCATGGACTCCGGCAAGATCAACCGCAACGCCGCCAAGCAGGTCTTCGGCGAGATGTTCGCCACCGGCAAGGCTGCCGAGGCCATCATCAAAGAGAAGGGCCTGGAGCAGGTGTCCGACACCTCCAGCATAGAGGAATGCGTGGACAGGATACTGGCCGCCAACCCTAAGGAGGTGGACCGGTTCAGAGCCGGCGAGACCAAGCTCATGGGCTTCTTCACCGGCCAGGTCATGAGAGAGATGAAGGGCAAGGCCAACCCCGCCGTGGTGGGGAAGATACTGAAGGAAAAGCTGGGCTGACACGGGCGGCCTCAGGGAAGCTGATGACAGGCGCTCACCCGGCGCCTTTGAGAGGATAACAATGATCATTGCCATAGGTTTGTTTCTGCTTTGCGCCGCCGGCGCCGCTTTTGCCGGCAGCTGCGTCACCCCCAACGACCCGGAGATCAAGGCCTCCTCGGACAGCGCGGCCATACAGGCCGCGGTGGACCTGGCGGCGGAAAAGGGCCTGGGACAGGTGGTGGTGCCCCGGACCAACGCCCGCACCGGCAAGAATGTCTGGGACATCGAAAAATGCATACTGCTCCCGTCGGACATGACGGTCATACTGGACGGCTGCCGGCTGCGGATGGCCGACGGGGTCTTTGACAACATGTTCCGCAACAGCCTGACCTACACCCCCGAGGGCAACACCCCGGAGGGGACCCAGAGGAACATACGCCTCATCGGAAAAAACGGAGCCGTGCTGGACGGAGGGCTGCCCAACGGCCTCAACGAGTTTACCAGCGAGAAAAACGGCCTGCCCAGCAAATTTGCCAATCTGCTGATATTTCTCCACAACGTGGAGGACTTTGAGGTGTCCGGCCTGGAGTGCCGGGACCAGCGCTGGTACGTGTTCCTCGCCTTTTTCTGCCGCAACGGAGTCATCCGGGATATGCATCTCAGGCTCACCCGCCACGCCCTGGACACTCACGAGACCTGGCGCAACCAGGACGGCATAGACATCAGCATGGGCTGCAGCAACATACTCATACAGAACATAGAAGGGGAGACCGGCGACGACTTCATAGCCATCTGCTCCATGTCCACCCGCGAGGAGGCGAAGCAGTGGTACGTGGAGGGCAGCGAGCTGGACGTCCACGACATCACCGTCAGGGACATACGGGGCATCACCAGCATGTGCGCCCTGATCCGCCTGCTGTGCCACAAGGGCTGCAAGGTGTACAACATCAGCATGAGCAACATCTTCGAGATCAGCCGCCCCGGCAAGGAGGCCCAGTCCCAGATGTGCTTCAGGATAGGCGACGACCTGCCCGACTATTTCCGCTTCAGTCCGGAAATGAGATGCAAGCCCGGTGACATGCATGACATCTCCATAGACAACGTGTTCACCCGGGCCCGCACCGCCATCAATCTGTGCGGCTGCGTGAAGAACCTCCATGCCCGGGGCATACACGTGCACAGCGACGGCGGCCCCGCCCTGTGGTGCGGCTTCAACGCCGTCAGCGACGTCTTTATCTACCACCCCTCCAGACAGGCGGAATACGACGCCATACGGGGGCCCTATCCCGTGCCCGATTCTCCCAGAGCCACTCTGGAAAACATACGGGTGGAGGACGTGTATTACACTGCCGACGGCAAGCACGCCCCGGCGGTCCTCTGCATGTCGGACTCGGATATGAAGAACGTCATCGTGGAAAACGTGAACTGCGATGCGGATATACCCCTCGCATGGTATAAGGACGGCGAAAAGGACCGCTTTGAGATCAAACGATAACAGGACCCGGAAGATATGAACGAAGAGCTGAAGGGCCTCTCACCCGAAGAAGTAGAGGCTTCCCGCCAAAAATACGGCACCAACAGGATAGAGACCGCTCCCTCCAAGACCTTTTTGCAGGCAGTGTGGGAGACCATCAAGGGCGACGCCATGATAGACATACTGCTGGTGGCGTTCATACTGGAGACGGTGTTTGCCTTCCTCAGGCTGGTGGAATTCTACGAGCCCATAGGCATTTTTGTGGCCGTGGTGTTGGCGGTGCTGCTGGGCACCCTGTCCGAATACAGCGCCGAAAACCAGTTCCGCCGGCTCCAGAACCGGGCCTCCAAGATAGAAGTCAAGGTGCTCCGGGGCGGCGAGCTGCAGGAGATATCCGTGGACGACATAGTCCGGGGGGATATGGTGGTGCTGCAGTCCGGAGACAAGGTGCCCGCCGACGGCTATCTGGCCGACGGCTGCCTCTCCGCGGACCTGGCGGCCCTGAACGGGGAAAACGAGCCCTGCGAAAAGAGGACCTTTGAGGGCAGCATCAACTGGGAGCGCAGCTGGGACAGCAACGAATACGACGTGGAGGGCAGCGTGCTCCTGAACCCCTACAAGCTGCACCGGGGCTCGGTGGTGTGCGACGGCGCCGGGGTCATGGTGGTCCACAGGATCGCCCGGGAGACCCTGATGGGCTCCACCGCGGACGCCCTGGCGGGAGAGGAAAAGAGCCCTCTCAACGTAAAGCTGGAAAAGCTGGCCGGCTTCATAGCCAAATACGGCTACGTGCTGGCCATAGCCATAGCCCTCATATACATGGCGGCCACCATATTTGATTTTTGTCAGGACACGGAGCTGCCCGTGTCCTCCTACTTCTCCGCGGTGAACGGCGGCCACGTGGTGGCGGACCTGGTCAAGGCCTGCATCCTGGCCGTGACCATAGTGGTGGTGGCCGTGCCCGAGGGACTGCCTCTCATGACCATGCTGGTCCTGTCCCTCAACATGAAAAAGCTCCTCTCCTCCAACGTGCTGGTGCGGAAGCTGGCCGGCATCGAGACCGCCGGCTCCCTGAACGTGCTCTACTCCGACAAGACGGGCACCATCACCAGAGGGCGGCTGGAGGTCATCAGCTTCTTCGACGGGCAGGGCAGGGACTACATGCTGTTTGAGGACATACCCCACAGCCTGCGGGACCTGCTGACCCTCAGCATCAACTCCAACACCTCCTCCCAGGTCTCCGAGGACGGAGAGGGAGAGGTGAAGGTCATAGGCGGCAATCTCACCGAGAAGGCCCTGGCCCTGTGGGCCTGGCGGCAAAAGGTGGATTTTCCCGTGGAAAAGAAGGCCGCCATCCTCTTCAACTCCTCCTACAAGTTTTCGGCCCAGGAGGTCACCATAGCCGACGGCAGGGACCTGGTGCTCCTGAAGGGGGCCCCCGAGGTGCTGTCCTCCTGCCCCTGGTATTTTGACGGAGACGCCAACCGGCAGCCCCTCACACAGGAGATGCAGCGGGAGCTGAAGAGAAAGATAGACAATCTGGCCTCCCGCCAGGTGCGGGTCATCGCCGTGGCCATCTGCCCCGACAAGCCCGCCGCCCTGACCTGCGAGGACATTCTCCGGGAGGATCTGGCGCTGCTGGGCTACGTGGCCATCAGAGACGAGATCCGTCCCGCCGCCATCACCGCCGTGAAGGAGCTCACCGACGCGGGGGTGCAGGTGGTCATGATCACCGGCGACCGCCGGGAGACCGCCCAGGCCATAGCCTCCGAATGCGGCATACTCACCGGCGGCGAGGACGTGGTGCTGACCTCCAACGAGCTGAACGCCATGTCCGACGACGAGGTGAAGGCAGTCATACCCCGCCTGCGGGTGGTGGCCCGGGCCCTGCCTCAGGACAAATACAGGCTCATGGTCCTCACCCAGCAGCTGGGGCTGGTGGCCGCCATGACCGGCGACGGAGTCAACGACGCCCCGGCCCTCACCAGAGCCGACGTGGGCTTTGGCGTGGGCAGCGGCACGGAGACGGCCAAGGAGGCCTCGGATATAGTCATCCTGGATGACAACATCCTCTCCATAGCCAAGGCCGTGCTGTACGGCAGGACCATATTCAACTCCATCAGGCGCTTTATAGTGTTTCAGCTGACGGTAAACGTGTCCGCGGTGCTCATCAATCTCATCTGTCCCATCCTGACGCCCTTTGTCAGCGAGAGCATGGAAAAGATCATTTCCTCGCCTCTCACCGTGACCCAGATGCTGTGGGTGAACCTGGTCATGGACACCCTGGCCGCCATAGCCTTTGGCACCGAGCCGGCTCTCCGGCGCTACATGAAGCGCAAGCCCGTGCCCCGCAACGAGAACATCATCACCCGGAAGATGGGCGCCTCCATCCTGTTCGGAGGCCTCTATCTCACCCTGGTCAGCATGGTGTTTCTGGGGACCGGCTTTGCCCGGAGGCTCATCTTCGGCTCCGCCGGAGCCACCGGCGACCAGCTGCTCACGGCCTACTTTACCTTTTATATCTTTACCATACTGTTCAACATGTTCAACGCCAGGACCGAAGGCATGAAGATATTCAGCCATATAGGCGAAAACGTCAGCTTTATCTGCGTGTTCCTGGGCATATGCGTCATACAGCTGTGTATGACCTATTGGGGCGGACACATATTCCGCTGCTTCGGCCTCAGCTTTTCCCAGCTGGCCGTGACCCTTTGCCTCTCGGCCCTCATCATCCCGGCTGACCTGCTGCGGAAGTGGCTGACGGGCAACAGAGACTGACACCAAGGAGATACATCATGAAAAAACTTGCTGCGGCGGTCTGCCTGCTGATACTGGCGGCGGCTGCCTGGGGACAGGCCTCCGGCCGCGCGGCCCTGGGCTACGTGTACAGCATAGGAGTCACCCGCACCACTCTGTCCAACGGCGTGGTGGTGGGAGGGGGCGAATACGTGATCTGCCCCACCATCGCGGTGTATGAGAATTATGACGCGGACCACGGCTGCGTCAACGACAGGCCCGTGTTTTTGTCCGCGTTCACAGGCAAGGCCTACGAATGCAAGACCGTGTTTGCCGACAAGGAGACCATGCTGGCCCTGCTGAAGCTGCCCGAAAAGCTGCCCTGCAATATGCAGATAGGCAGCAGCAAGGACATAGGCCGCATAGGCATAGCCACCGTGGGCGAAATGTACCACATGAGGACCCTCAGGAGCCGCTATTCCGCCACGGTCACCGGCATCGACCGGGTCAAAAAGGGCGACGAATTCTTCCCCGAATTCGTCAGCTTCAAGACCTCCTACGGCTCGCTGGTGGAGGTGGGCAGCGTGAAGAGCATATTCCTGACCAACCTGTCCCGCAGCGACAACGCCCCTCTGGGCAGCATGGTCACCTCCGGCAAGGCTTTGGTGGGCGTCTTCAACAGCATCTACGCCATCTCCGACCTCTACAAGGAGATGAACCACGGCCGGGTCATACTCAGCATGTACGCCCTCAAGGAGACGGAGGCGAGAGGCATGGACTTTGACAACGCCGCCACCGCCGGAGACGACGAGCAGACCAGGCTGGAGGAATTTGAGCTCTTTGACATAGTGTTCAACATGCTGGAGACCGGCTCCTACGGCAGCGCCCTGGAGATACTGGATATCATCACCAAAAAGGCGCCCGACAGCTATATGGCCTGGCAACTGAAGGGCAGATGCCTCTACGAGACCGGCAGCGACGCCGACGCCAAGGCCGCCTTTGAAAAGGCGGTGGAGCTGCAGCCCGACGACGTGCTGAGCCGCATCAGGCTGGCCCAGCTGCTCACAGACGAAAAAGAAAGGACCTCCGCCCTGGAGGCCCTGGCCCGCAAATACAGCGACGACGTGCGCTGCTGGAACGCCCTCTTTGACGAATACTACTTCGCCGGCGACGAAAAAAAGGCCGCCGAAGCCGCCCGCAACGCCTTCAAGCTGTCCTCGGACAACCCGGTGGTGCTCCTCAACAGCCTCAAGTCGGTGGCCCTCTCCGGCCGCAAAAAGGAAGCGGCCGCCGTGGGAGAAGCCCTGCTGCAGTATATGCCCGATATGGTCCCCCTGCTGGACGCCATGTCCAACATATATCTGGACCTGGGAGAGTATGACAAGGCCATCGACGCAGTCAGCAGGATGCTGGACATGGACCCCGACAACTATCTCATCTATTCCTACTACGGCGAGATACTCCTGGCCAAGGGAGAAAAGGAAGACGCCCGGGCCTACTTTACCACTGCCAAAGAAAAGCTGCCCAAGGGCGTGGACGGAGCCTTTCTCGACCGCTGGCTGGAGCAGTGCCAATAGGCCCGGCCGGCCCCCCGCCGATGGCTTATTTTCAGAGTGACGCAGTTTTCCCCCTGCGAGGTCTATGGCCCCGCAGGGGGAAAACCTTGTCATCCCGGCGGAACCGGTGCCCGGCGGTCAAGTCAGAACGTCATCTCGGCGGTTTTCCCGTCGGGAAAACCGGTAAGAGATCCCCTTCAGACTGTCGGAAAGGCCCCGGCACGGCATCATATTCACCGCCGGAGAGGGCATTGGAAGGGGCCGTATCGCGGGGCAGGGAGGACCCGGTCCTCGGGTACCGACAAGAGGCGCATGAGAGGGCGTTTCTCTGTCCCGTCGGGCTTGGTCCGTGATCGTGGCTCGCGGTTCCATTACAGGGGACTTCTTACCGGTGAGGGCTCGATGAGCCCTCACCGCCGAAGTGACGTCTGTTGTTGAACGGGACAATAGCGTTTCCGCCGCCCCGGCCGGTCCGCGGCCCTGGCTCGCGCTACACCCCCGCGTCATCCCGGCGGAAATGGCCACATGACAAGCGCTTTAGCGCTCGGCCATTTCCGGGAAGGGATCTCGGGAGGGACCCGTTTGCCCGTTCCCTGCTCTGTCGCAGACAGAGAGGGCAAATGGGGAGGACCCGGTCCTCGGGTACTGACGAGAGGCGCATGAGAGCGTTTTTTTCTGTCCCGTTGGGCTTGGTCCGTGATCGTGGCTCGCGGTTCTTTCCAGGGGGATCTCTTACCGCCCTTCACTTCGTTCAGGGCGCCGAGATGACGTTATTACTGAACGGGACAATAGCGTTTCCGCATCCCCGGCCGGCCCGGGCTCGCCGTCCGCCCGATGAAAACGCTTGCAGCGGCAGGCGCGATGCGCCTGCCGCTGCCTGCAAGGAGGAAAGTGGTCACTGTTTTTTCCGCAGTTTCTGCAGCCCGAGGCTGACTCTCAGCCGGGAAAAGTCCGCCATTACCCTGATCTTCAGCCTGCTCTTCCGGGACAGGGAGGGGCAGCAGTTGAAGGCCATGGGGTTCAGCACGGGCGCTCCCCTGAAGCTCACGTCCCTGAGCAGGCGGCAGCCTGCGAAGGCGTCGGGCATGATGACGCAGTTGCCGGGCAGGGACACCTTTTCCACGGCGCATTCGGTAAAGGCTCCCGCGTCGATGAACACCACGCTGTCCGGCACCCTCAGCTCCCTGATGCGGGTCCGGGCAAAGGAGCCGGCGGCCAGCACTGTGCCGTCCTCCAGCCCGGGGGCGTCCTCGGCCAGGCCTGCCGGCAGGCCGAGTATGACCTTTTGCCCGTGGCCTCCCAGGGCGCTCAGGATGTGGTTGTCGGTGCTGTAATAGGTGTTGTCTATGTGTATGGCCTTCAGCTGCTCGCCGGCGGCGAAGGCGGACTTGCCTATGTCTATGACCGACGGGGGCAAAAACACCTCCTCGACGCGCATGCTGTTTATCATGGCCAGATGCCCGATGCGGGTGACGGTGCCGGGGATGCGCAGCACCCTGCGGTCCAGGCCGGGAGGGCAGGCTATCAGCAGGGTCACGTCCTTGTCGTACAGGCAGCCGTCCACCTCTGTGTAATAGGGGTTCCGGGGGCTCACCCGTATCTCCTTCAGCTCCGTGCACCCTTCAAAGGGATTGACGCCTACGTTGCTCACCGAGGCCGGTATCCACGCCTCCTTCAGATTGGGGCAGTGGGCAAAGGCCCGGGCGCCTATGGTCCTGACGCCCTCCGGTATCACCGCCTTTTCCAGGGTAAAGCACCCGGCGAAGGCCTCCGGGGCGATCTCCTTCACCGAGCCGGGAAGGCCGGTGAGGTCCAGCAGGTTGCCCTTGCCGCCCGTCACGGTCTCCTCCCGTATCCTGAACCGGTACTGCAGCTCCGACTTGTCCGCATATTCCTTGTAGTGCTCTTCCGCCAGCTGCTTCACCTCCGGTATAGAGGACACCAGCCGGACCTCCGTGTCCAGCAGGGCCGTCTCGTCCATCTCCGGCAGGGACTGCAGCACCAGCTCCTCCTGCCTGCAGGCCGGCGCGTGAAAATTGACGAAGAGGTTGCGGCCCATGCGCTTCAGGCTGGGAGGCAGGGTGATCCTGGCGTAATCGCCGGCCACAAAGGCGTGGTCCGCTATCTCCTCCGCGCCCTCCGCCACCTTCACGTCGCAGCCGTACACTCCCAGCTGCAGATACAGGGTCTTGCCGTCCCGGGAATACACGCCTCCCTCCCGCAGCGCGTAGGGGGCGTCCTCCGGGATGCAGAGCTCCCGCAGGGCGGGGGTGTATATATTGGGCAGGTATTTGGCGGGAAAGCCCCCGGGCACGTGCACGGTCCTCAGTCTGTAGCAGCTGACGAAGGGAAAGCCCCGCACCTCCCGCAGGCTCTCGGGCAGATATACCTCCGTCAGGGGCCGGACCTCGCTGTCCAGCACCTCTCCGTCTATGACCTGCAGCCCCTCCGGCCGGAACACCGATACGCCGGGCCGGGCCAGGCGCAGGTCCCCCTCCGGGGAATACAGGCCGTCGGCCCTCTCCGTGAAGAAGGGGTTGCCCTCCTTCACCCTCACCCGGCAGCGGGTGTGGTGAAAGGCCCGGGGCTCTATAGCGCGTACGGCCTTCCCCAGGATCACTTCCTTCAGGGCCCGGGCTCCGCAGAAGGCCTTTTTGCCTATGGTCTCGGTCCGGGGGTCCGCCTCGTAGCGGCCGGCTTTGCGGGCAGGGGGGTATTTTACCAGCCGGGTGAAGTCCCGATTGTACAGGACTCCCCCGGACGATGAAAAATAGGGGTTGTCTTTGTGGACGGAGATGCTCTCCAGAGCGGGCAGGCGGGATATGATCTCGCAGGTGACCAGGCTCTTAGGCAGGATCAGCTTCCGCACCGTGGCGTCCGGCGCCAGGTCGTCAAAGGTGATGAATTCCTGCCCCTCGGGGATGCGCACGGTCCGCATGCGCCCGGGCTGCTCCGGGGACAGCCGGAAGCTGCTGGTGTATAACGTCATAAAAAAACCTCCTTGAGAATTAGTGCATTATATAATACGAAGCCCGGGGCCGGATTGTTTCCTGCGGGGGCTAAAATAAGTGTTTTTCGCCGCCGTTAAATATTGACTATGCCCGCGAAAAGGAGTATAATAGAGGTGTATTCCGGGATCGTCTAATGGCAGGACAACTGGTTCTGGCCCAGTCAATTGGGGTTCGAATCCCTGTCCCGGATCCAATTTTGTTTGTTCTTGTCTATGGCATTCTCTTCCGGGAGTGCTTTTTTTTTGGACTTCCGGCAGGGGGAGATATTGACTAATATTATAAGAAGTGCTATTATATTTTAAGGGATATTTGGACATATGGAAGACCAGGATCAGCCTCTGTCTCCCAGGGACACGGAGCTGTTTATCGCAGGCATCCAGATAGCCGTGTGCTTCCTGCTGTGCGCGGGAGCCGGCTACTGGCTGGATATGAAGTGCCACACCGGCAGCAGATACACCTGCTGGGGCGTGGCCCTGGGGCTGGTGTCCGGCCTGGGCAACTTTGTCCGGGCTCTCATAGGAGCGCTGCGTGATAAAAGGTGACCTCCTGGCCTCGGTCAGGGATCTTCTGAGGATCTGTCTGGGGCTCATCATCATCGGGGCCGTCCTGTTTGCCCTGATCTTTTCGCTCCTGTTTGCCGCCGGCTTTGCCATAGGCTGCGGCCTGTGCGTGCTGGACCTGTGGATGCTGGCATACATGGTGTCCCGGCTCACGGCGGAGGACGGCATCGGAGCCAGATACGTCCTGCTGTTTTCGGGCAAGACCTTTGTCCTGCTGGGAGTATTGGCGGCGTGCGTCTTTCTCCTGTCCCGGCTGAGCATGCCCATGTTCTGGGGCTTCATCTGCGGCCTGTTTCTGATCCCCGTCAGCAGCGCGCTGCTGGCGATCGTCAATCTGATAAGGAAAAAGTGAGGGTGACTCTATGATAGAATACGGTTCCTGGTTATCCTTTTTATACAAGCTGGGGGTGCCCGGGTGGATACCCGACTCCCTGCTCATATCCTTTTTCATCATGCTGTGCCTGTGCATAGCAGCCTTTTGCCTGACCAGAAACCTCAGGCCCCGCAATCCCGGCAAGCCTCAGATAGCTCTCGAGTATATCATGAAGGCTCTCATGGGCTTTGTGGACAATCTGTGCCCCTCCGAGAAAAAGATCCTGAGGCCCGTCCTGGGGACCACCTTTCTCCTGATACTCTTTTCCAATTACATCGGCATAGTGCCCGGCTTCATCAGCCCCTCCTCCAAGGTGCTCTTCCCCGTGACCATGGCCCTCATGGCCTTTGTGTTCATCCAGGTCATGGGCTTCATGCGCAAGGGCTTCGGCTACCTGAAGCATTTTGTGGGCGAGCCCGTCTGGCTGGCGCCCCTCAATATACCCATCCACGTCATAGGCGAGATCGCCAGGCCCATCTCCCTCTCCTGCCGTCTCTACGGCAACATCTACGGGGAAGAGATGGTGATCTGCGTGCTCATGTATATCACCCTGTACGTGATGGGCGCCAACATCGTCCCCCTGAGGATCATCCCCCTGCAGCTGCCCATGATGCTGTTCGGGCTGTTCTCGGGCTTTATACAGGCTTTTATCTTCACACTGTTGGTCGGCCAGTACATCAGTATGGCCGTATCCCACGAAGAAGAATAGAAAATATATCACTAAGGAGTTTGATATGAATATGGTGATCTATTATGCGGCAATGGCTTTGGCCATCGGTTTCGGTCTGCCCATCGCAGCTATGGGCTGCGGCATAGGACAGGGTCTGGCTATCAAGGGAGCCATGGAAGGCATGGCCCGTCAGCCCGAGGCCAGCGGCAAGATACAGACCGCTATGCTGATCGGTCTGGCCCTCATCGAGTCCCTGACCATCTACGCCTTCGTTGTCGCCCTTATCATGCTGTTCATGGGTATCCCTTCGCTGAAGATCAAGTAATCAAAGGCCCCGAGCATGAAAAGAGTACTGTTTACGGCTCTGGCGCTGACCCTGACTCTGGGGTGCTGCGCCTTCGCGGCGGAGGAAGAAGCCGAGCCTATCTGGCAGCAGGGAGCGGTATTTCTGCTCCAGGCGGTAGGCTTTGTCATCACCGTCCTCCTGCTGAAAAAGTGGCTGTTCGTGCCTGTCTCCAACCTGTTTGCCCAGAGAGAGGCCGAGATAGAGGACAACTATCTGAAGAGCGAAGCCGCCAGAGACGCCGCCATGAGCGAAAAAGAGAAGTATGAGGCCCGGATGGCCCAGTGCGACGAAGAGATCTACAACAAGACCGCCGCTGCGGCCCGGGAGGCCCAGAAGCAGGCGGACAACACGGTCGCCAAGGCCAGAGAAGAGGCCGACAGAAGGCTGAGGCTGGCCCAGGACGAGATAGCCATGGAAAAGGAAAAGGCTATGAAAGAGGTCCGCCGGGT
Source organism: Abditibacteriota bacterium (assembly GCA_017552965.1). Lineage (NCBI taxonomy): Bacteria > Pseudomonadati > Abditibacteriota > Abditibacteriota bacterium. The sequence goes on from JAFZNQ010000074.1 coordinate 19,074, forward strand.
GGCTGTCAATATGGGCATGCAGGTGGCCGAAAAGGTGCTGCGGGACAAGGTGACCCCGGAGGACAACAGCCGTCTCGTGGACGACTTTATCGACAGACTGGACGGGGAAGCCAAATGAAAGAGCGCACCCTTGTCCGGCGCTACACCCAGAGCCTTTTTGCCGTAGGCGAAAAGCAGGGCCTGACTGACCGTCTCCGGGAGGACCTGGACCGTATAGCCGGCGCCTGGGACAACGAGGACCTGCGAAGGGTCCTGGCGGCTCCCTCCATACTGATCTCGGACCGGGAGAAAAAAGAGGTCCTGGGGGCCCTTTTTTCCTCTCACGTCTCGCAGATCGCCATGAACTTTCTCTCGCTGCTGGTGGACAGGAACCGCACGGACATCCTCGGGGCGTGCCGGGAGGACTTTGAGGCTCTGGTGTATGAGAGCCGCAACATAGACGTGGCCCGGGTGGAAAGCGCCTTTCCCCTGACCGACGGCCAGCGCCAAAGGCTCACCGAGGCCCTGGAAAAGCATCTGGGCAAAAAGCTGATCGTGGGCAGCGTCACCGTAAACCCCGAGCTCATAGGAGGCCTGAGAGTCACCGTGTCCGACGACGTGCTGGACTTCTCACTGGCCGCTGCCATGACCGATTTAAAGCGCTCTCTCTTGAGCCTTTAGGAGATGATAAAATATGGCTGTTAGTATCAGACCTGACGAGATCGCAGGCATTCTGCAGACTCACATAGAAGCCTACGGCGAAAAAATATACGAGACCAACATAGGCACCGTGCTGGAGGTTTCAGACGGCATCGCCAGAGTGTACGGCCTGTCCGACGCTATGATGAGCGAGCTGATAGAGTTTCCCAACGGTGTCATGGGAATGGTGATGAACCTGGAGGAGGACAACGTAGGCTGCATCCTTCTGGGCTCCGAGGAGGGCATCGGCGAAGGCGACCGGGTCAAAAGGACCGGCCGCGTCATCGACGTGCCCGTAGGCGAAGGCCTGCTGGGCCGGGTGGTGGACGCTCTGGGCAACCCTCTGGACGGCAAGGGAGCCGTGGTGGCCCATGAGAGGCGCAACGTGGAGACCAAGGCGCCGGGCATCATAGCCCGCCAGCCCGTGAAGGAATCCCTGGCCACGGGCCTCAAGGCCATCGACTCCATGATACCCATCGGCAGAGGCCAGAGAGAGCTCATTATCGGCGACCGCCAGACAGGCAAGACCGCCATCGCGGTGGATACTATCATCAATCAGAAGCATTCGGACGTGGTGTGCATCTACGTGGCCATAGGACAGAAGCTGTCCACCGTGGCCTCCGTGGTGAGCACTCTGGAAAAGCACGGCGCCATGGAATACACCACCGTGGTGTCCGCCTCCGCTTCCGACGCCGCCGCCCTGCAATACATAGCGCCCTACAGCGGCTGCGCCATGGGCGAGTATTTCAGAGACAACAAGAAGCACGCCCTCATCATCTACGACGACCTGTCCAAGCACGCCGTGGCCTACCGCGAGGTATCCCTGCTGCTGAAGCGTCCCCCCGGACGCGAGGCCTATCCCGGCGATATATTCTATCTCCACGCCAGACTGCTGGAGAGAGCCGCCAAGCTGTCCAACGAGCTGGGCGGGGGCTCTCTGACCGCTCTGCCCATAGTGGAGACCCAGGCGGGCGATATCTCCGCCTATATCCCCACCAATATCATATCCATCACAGACGGACAGATATTCCTGATCAGCGACCTCTTCTACTCCGGCGTCCGCCCCGCCATCGACGTGGGCCAGTCGGTGTCCAGAGTAGGCTCTTCGGCTCAGACCAAGGCCATGAAAAAGGTGACCGGCAGCCTGAAGATAGACCTGGCCCGCTATTGGGACGTGGTGGAATTCGCGAAGTTTTCCTCCGATCTGGACAAGGCCACTATGGACCAGCTGACCAGAGGCAAGAGGATCGTGGAGATCCTGAAGCAGCCCCAGTACGAGCCTTTGGAGCTGACGGACGAATGCTTTATCATCTACGCCGCCTCCAACGGTATGCTGGACGACGTGGAGCCCGAGGACTGCGCCGCCTTTGAAAAGGGTCTCAGAGAGTATATGAACGAAAAGCACCCCCAGATCGCCCAGAGGATAGGGGAGACCGGGGTCATCGACGACAGCTCCATGGAAGCCCTCAAAAAGGCCGTCCTGGAATACAAGGACACTCTGAAGCACTGAAATGGCTAACACCAAAGATATCAAAAAGAGGATCAAGTCCACCAGATCCATCGAAAAGATCACCGCGGCTATGAAGGTGACCAGCACCACCAAGCTGAAGCGTTACCAGCTGGCCGCCGAGCAGGCCCGGCCCTACGCCGACGCCATCATGGATATGGTGCGGACCCTGTCCGCAGGGGCTTCCCAGATCAACAGCCCCCTCTTTGAAGTGAGGGAAAAGGCCCGGGTGCTCATCATAGTCCTGGGCGCCGACGGCGGTCTGTGCGGCTCCTACGGCGCCAACGTGCTGAAAAAGGCGGAGGAAGCCATCAGCCACAACAGCCGCTCGGAGATACACGTGCTGCCCTGCGGCAAGAAGTGCGTGGCCTGGTTTGCCAAGAAGCCCTACGCCTGCGAAAAGCAGGCGGAGGACCTGGGCCGCCTCACCTACGCCCAGGTGAAGGAGATCACCGGCTACGCCATAGATTCCTTCAGGAGCGGCCTCATAGACGCCGTGTATCTGGTGTATTCCCGTTTTGTGTCCGCCATGTCGCAGAAGCCCACGGTAAAAAAGCTGCTGCCCATGACGCCTATGCACGAGGGCATCATAGATTCGTCCAGGCTGACCATGGACATGATCTTTGAGCCTGCCATGGACGAGATCCTGGGGGATCTGCTGCCCAAGTATCTGAATACGGTGGTCTATCAGGCCGTGAACGAGGCTATAGCCAGCGAGCACGGCGCCCGCATGACCGCCATGACAAGCGCCAACACCAACGCTCAGGACCTGCTGCAGGAGCTGAGCCTGCAATACAACAAGGCCCGCCAGGCTATCATCACCAACGAGCTGATAGACATAGTCAACGGTGTCAGCGGTATAAAATAAGTTTTTGGAGGAGTAAGATTTGGCTTCCGGTAAAATAATATCAGTAATAGGACCTGTGGTAGATATCAGGTTTCCCTCCGACAGCATGCCTCAGATGCTGAACGCCGTCACCATCGACATGGGAGAGGGCAAGACCCTCACCGTGGAGGTGGAGCAGATGATAGGCAACGACACGGTCCGCTGCGTGGCTATGGATTCCACCGACGGTCTGGTGAGAGGCATGGAGGCCGTGGACACAGGCGAATCCATCGCCGTGCCCGTAGGCAGAGGCACCCTGGGCAGAGTGTTCAACCTGCTGGGCGACGCCATAGACCAGGCGGGCCCCGTGAACTATGAGAAAAAGCATCCCATCCACAGGGACGCCCCCGGCTTTCAGGACCAGCTGCCGGCCACGGAGCTCTTTGAGACCGGCCTCAAGGTGGTGGACCTGATATGCCCCTACGCCAAGGGCGGCAAGATAGGCCTCTTCGGCGGCGCCGGAGTAGGCAAGACCACCCTGATCACCGAGCTCATCAGAAACGTGGCCGCCGAGCACGGAGGCTTTTCCGTGTTTGCCGGCGTGGGCGAGAGGACCCGCGAAGGCAACGACCTGTGGCGCGAGATGAGGGAGTCGGGAGTACTGGACAAGACCACCATGGTGTACGGCCAGATGAACGAGCCTCCCGGAGCCAGGCTGAGAGTGCCCCTCTCCGCCCTGACCATGGCCGAGTATTTCCGCGACGAAGAGCATCAGGACGTGCTGCTCTTCATCGACAACATATTCCGTTTTACCCAGGGCGGCTCCGAGGTGTCGGCTCTTCTGGGCAGAATGCCCTCCGCCGTAGGCTATCAGCCCACCCTGGCTACCGAAATGGGCGCTCTGCAGGAGAGGATCACCTCCACCAAGTCCGGCTCCGTCACGGCCATCCAGGCAGTTTACGTGCCTGCCGACGACCCCACCGACCCGGCGCCGGCCACCACCTTCTCCTTCCTGGACGCCACCACCTATCTGGACAGAAAGATATTCGTCAAGGCCATCTATCCCGCAGTGGACCCTCTGACCTCCACCTCCAGGATCCTGGACCCCAACATCGTGGGCAGGGAGCACTACACGGTGGCCAGAGAGGTGCAGGCCGTATTGCAGAAATACAGGGAGCTGCAGGACATCATCAACATCCTGGGTATGGACGAGCTGTCCGACGAGGACAAGCTGACGGTGGCCAGGGCCAGGCGCATAGAGCAGTTCCTGTCCCAGCCCAACTTCGTGGCCGAAGTGTTCACCGGCATACCCGGCGTGTACGTGAAGAGAGAGGACACGGTGCGCTCCTTCAAGAAGATACTGGAGGGCGACTGCGACAGCTGGCCCGAGCAGGCGTTCTACATGGTGGGCACCATTGACGACGCCAGGGAAAAGGCCAAGGGCATGGGCGCCGAAGTATAGCCATGAGCACTCTGAACGTAGAGATAGTGTCGCCTCAAAAGGTCCTGCTTTCCAGCAAGGAGGTCACGGGGGTGGTGCTTCCCGGCAAGAAGGGCAGCATGGGCATATTGCCCCACCACGCCCCCCTCATCACCTCTCTGGGAGCGGGGACCATCGAATATACCATAGGCAATGAAAGAGGTTCTCTGGACATAGAGAGCGGCTTTGCGGAGATAGTGGACAACAAGCTCATCATCCTCGTCAGCCTGCCAGCCGATCCACGGGACCGATGAACCGAGCCGTCTTGCGACGGCTTTTTTATCACAACAGAAGGAGATAATCATGTGCGCGAAAAAAGCCAAGCAAAACGAGCCGGCCATGCCGGTCTCGCAGGAAGAAAAGCAGCAGGCTCTGGATACTGCCCTGGCGCAGATCGAAAAGGACCTGGGCAAGGGCAGGGTGTTCCGGCTGGGTGAAAAGCCCAGGCAGAACGTGGACGTCATACCCACGGGCTCTCTCGCTCTGGACTTTGCCCTGGGCGTGGGCGGCCTGCCCCGGGGGAGGATCATCGAGATATTCGGCGGCGAGTCCTCCGGCAAGACCACCCTGGCCTATCACTGCATAGCCGAGTGCCAGAAGGCCGGCGGCATAGCCGCCTTTGTGGACGCGGAGCAGTCGGTGGATCCCATGTACGCCGAGACTCTCGGTGTGGATATAGACAACCTGTTCGTCTCCCAGCCCGAGTCGGCAGAGGAGGCCCTGGAGATCATGGAAGCCCTGGTGCGGTCCAACGCCGTGGATATGGTGGTCCTGGATTCCGTGGCGGCCCTGGTGCCCAAGCAGGAGATCGAGGGCGACATGGGAGCCTCCCACGTGGGCCTGCAGGCCAGGCTCATGAGCCAGGCCCTGAGAAAGCTGGGTCCCCTCCTGGCAAAGAGCAACTGCGTGGCCATATTCATCAACCAGCTCCGGGAAAAGGTGGGGGTCACCTACGGCAATCCCGAGATCACTCCCGGCGGCAGGGCCCTGAAGTATTGGGCTTCGGTCCGCATCGAGATGCGGGGCGGAGACAAGATCAAGGCCGGCGGCGAGACCCTGGGCTACATAGCCAAGATGAAGGTGGCCAAGAACAAGGTGGCGCCTCCCTTCAAGACCGCCAACGTGGAGATAGTCTTCGGCAAGGGCATCTCCAAAATGGGCGAGCTGATAGACATCGCGGTGGAAGCCGACATCATACGCAAGACCGGCGCCTGGTACAACTATGGAGACAGAAGGCTGGGCCAGGGCCGGGACAAGGCCAAGGAGACCCTGGACGCCGAGCCGGAGACCAGAGCGGAGATAGAGGCCAGAGTCAAGGAATATCTGGGTTCGCAGATGCAGCAGGAGACCACAGGCGAAGCAAAGCTGGTCAGCGAGGAAGAGGAATACGCCGAAGGCGGCGAATAGTATATGAAGATCACCGCCATCAAGCCCCAGCAGAACAACCCGGAGCGGGTGAACATATACATCGACGGGGAGTTCTTTTGCGGGCTGGACGCCTTTCACCTCTACGGCCTGTCTCTCAAAAAGGGGGCAGAGCTCACGGAGGAGCAGCTCCGGACCCTGGCCGGCATCAGGGACCAGGAGGCCTGCACCCGCAAGGCCATGAATCTGCTGGCCTACCGGGACAGGTCCGGCTTTGAGCTGAAAAAGAGGCTGAGGGCCGAAGGCTACGGGGAGGCAAATATAGAGGAGACCCTGAAGCTCCTGCGGGGCATGGGGCTCCTCAACGACGCGGAGTTCGTGCGGAATTACGCCGCCTCCGCCAACGGCCGGCTCCCCCGGGGCAGGGTGCTGTCAAAGCTGGCGGAGCTGGGAGTGCCCTTTTCCTTCGCGGAGCCTATCGTGGAGGAGGTCATGGACCCCGGCTGCGAGCTGGCGGCAGCCACGGAGCTGGCCGCCAAAAAGCTGAGGCTCCTCCGGGGCGGGACCGGCTATGAGAGGAGAGACAGGCTCTACAGATATCTGCGGGGCAGGGGATTTGACGGCGATACCATATCAAAGGCCCTTTCGGAGATCCCGGAAGAGTTGCAATAATCCCCTAAAAAGTATTATAATATATAGTGTGATTGTAAAAAAGGATCGATTCGGGTAGCTTATGAACTGCTTCATCTTCATGGAGGTGAAGCATGGATAATTCACAGTTAAGCAATCTAGTAGTATGTATATTCGCCGGCATGGCTTTATGTGCCGTTATTATATTAATTGCTTACTTAACGTTTTTCAAAAAGCAGAGCGAACAAGTCAAGAAGGATAGAGACGATCTTACCCATCGCGAAGAAAAGCTGAAGATAGATACCGAGAACGCCAAAAAGGAAGCGGTGCTGGCTGCCCGCGAGGAAGCCATCAGCCTGCGGGCGGAGATCGACAAAGAGCAGAAAGAAAAGAAAGCAGAGATTCAGAGGCAGGAAAGAAAGCTCACCCAAAAAGAAGAATCCTTGGATAAGAGAGTGGAGAACCTGGACCGCAAGGAAAAGGCCCTCCAGGAATCCGAAAAGCAGATCAAGGAAAAACGCGCCAAAGCAGAAGAGCTGGTCCGGCAAAAGGAGCAGGAGCTGCAAAAGGTGGCGGGCCTTTCGGCGGAGGAGGCCAGAAACATGGTCATCGCCAAGGCCGAAAAGGATATGGAGCGCCACGTGGCCCGCATCATCAGGAACGCCGAAGAGCAGGCCAACGAGGAGGCTGAAAAGACAGCCAAGAACATTATCGTGTCCGCCATACAGCGGTGCGCCGTGGAACAGGCTGCCGAGTCCACCGTGTCGGTGGTGCCCCTTCCCAGTGAAGAGATGAAGGGCCGCATCATAGGCAGAGAAGGCCGCAACATACGCACCTTCGAGACCCTGACGGGAGTCGATCTCATAGTGGACGACACCCCCGAAGCGGTGGTCATCTCCGGCTATGACGCCGTGAGAAGAGAGATAGCCGGCATAGCCCTCAAAAGCCTCATAGTGGACGGGCGCATACACCCGGGCCGCATAGAGGAGACGGTGGAAAAGGCCACCAGGGAAGTCAACCAGAAGATGAAGGAGGCCGCCGACAAGGCCATCTTTGAGACCGGCGTCACAGGTCTGGACAGCGAGCTGGTAAAGCTCCTGGGCAGGCTCCGGTTCAGGACCAGCTACGGGCAGAACATGCTGCAGCATTCCGTAGAGGTGAGCCATCTGGCCGGCTCCATAGCCGCCGAGCTGGGGGTCAACGTGTCCCTGGCCCGCAGAGCGGGCCTGCTCCACGACCTGGGCAAGGCTCTGGACTCTGAGATAGAGAAGCCCCACGCCATCATTTCCATGGAGGTGCTGCTCAAATACAGAGAGTCCAGGGACGTGGCCGAGGCCGCCGGCGCCCACCACTATGACATAGAGCCCAAGACGGCAGAGGCTGTGATAGTGCAGGCTGCCGACGCCATATCCGCTTCGCGCCCCGGCGCCAGAAGAGAGACTCTGGAGACCTACGTGAAGAGGCTGCAGAAGCTGGAGACCATAGCCGACTCCTATCCCGGCGTTGACAAGACCTACGCGGTCCAGGCCGGCAGGGAGATCCGGGTCATGGTAAAGCCCACCGAGGTGGACGACGAAAAGGCTGTGAAGCTGGCCTACGATACGGCCCGGAGGATCGAGTCCGAGATGGAATATCCCGGCCAGATCAAGGTGACCGTCATCAGAGAGGTCCGCAGCACGGACTATGCCAAATAACAGACTGCAAGGAGCGGAACGCGCAGGCGTTCCGCTCCTTTTTGCGTCAGGGGTTTGACAAAGCGGCTCAGTTGGTCTATAATGAAAAAGATACCGGAGAGAGGCTGCGAACAGTGAATAACCTGATATTGATCGTATTTATGCTCCTGCTCTGCCCCCTGTGTCTGAGGGCGGACATATTTGACTTTGACAAGGGCAGGATGGGCAAGGAGACCCTGAGGGCCTACGCAGGCAGGGCCGTGAGCTGTCTGCCTCTGCTGCAGACGGAGGACGAAGTCTTTCGGGAAGACCTGCGGATGCTCACCAATATAGGGGCCAAGTATATAGGCCGGGCCGCCACCTATTCCTGGAGCGGCAATATGTCCCTGGCCGCCATAGAGGCCCACTACAAGCAGGTGGCGGAAAGGGCGAAGATATGCCATGAGGCAGACCCCCAGATGCTGCTGCAGGCGGGAGTATTCGAGATCATCTACAGAGACACGGCCAACAACACCCCCATACCCGCCTACGTGTTCGAGGCCTTCGGCAAAAAGCCCGAGGACCGGCATTTTGATTATGACAGCATGATCAAGACCTACGGGCCCGACGCCGCGGACCGGCGCCCCTGGGGCAACGACGCTTCGGCGGTGCCCGACATCAGAAAGACCGAGACCCAGATGTATTTTTACTGGCAGATCACCCGGTATATAGACGCCGGCATAGAGGCCTTTCATCTGGGGCAGGCGGAAAAGATGGCGGGCTACGACTCCCGGAACTACAAATACTGGGACAAGGTCACCGCTCTGGCCCGCAAATACGCCAAACAGCATGCCCGCCGGGGCCTGGCCCTCTTTGACTGCCACACGGCCATCACCTCCGGGGGCATGAAGATAGGGGACAGGCATATATGCGACCTCATAGGCGCGGGCATAGTGCCCGACGAAACAGAATATAAGGACGGGGCCTACATGTGCCGCATCTGCGACTACAGGGACTGCTGGCTCCAGTGGATAGGCCGTTCCGACGGAGGCCTGCACCCCCTGGGCTTCCGGGTGGAGGACAACTTCACCATACTGGAGTTCGACAACTACGGCGGCAATGGCAAGCCCTTCGCGCCCACCTTCCAGGCCTTTTACAACTGGGGCTTTGACGACATCACCTGGTTCGCCCTGCAGCCCTCCTGGTACAGGGACCAGTTCCTCATGGAATGCGATATATATCTCAAGAACCACAACCTGGACAGCGAGGGCAGGCAGCAGTATTTCCTCCAGGCCCCCTGCCGCAGGCTGGTGACGGAAAAGACCACCCTGACCTACACTGTCAAAGACCCGGCCCGCAAGGCGGAGGTCACCCGGCTGGCGGAGCTGGAAAGGGCTTCCTGCCGGTGGGAGGGGGACACGGTCACTATCACCGGCTCCCACGACTACCGCTGCAACACCCCCTCGGACCGGTGCCCCAACGGTTTTGGTCAGGAGGAAGTGATCAAGAGGATCTTTGCCGGAGAAAACAACAGGAGGCCCTGATAATATGAACGACTACACGCCCCGGGCGGGCCTGGACACCGTGTGCGCCGCCCTGGCCGGGATATGCGGAGTATCCGCGCCGGCGCAGGCCGCCCCGGCCAACGAAGCCCTGCTGGGCTATGCTGCCGGCAGGCGGGCCGACCGGCTGTTTATGTATGACCCGGACGCCGTGGCCCAATGGATATGGGACCGGTATCCCTCTCTGTTCGGAGAGGTCCGCAGGCTCCCCCTGCAGCTGCCCCTGACCTCCGTCATGCCCTCGGTGACCCCCGTGTGCTTTGCCACCCTGTACACAGGCGCCCTGCCCCGGGTCCACGGCATCACCAAATATGAAAAACCCGTAGTGCAGACCCCTTCTCTCTTTGACGCCTTCATAGCCGCGGGCAAACGCTGCGCCATAGTGGCGGATACGGACTCGTCCATGAGCAGGCTGTGGCTGGAGAAGGACATGGACTACTATGTCTATGACACTCTGAGCGAGGTGAACGCCCGGGCCATGGAGCTCATATGCCGGGACGAACACGACTTCATAGCCGTGTACAACGGCAACTATGACGCCCTTATGCACAAGACCGGCCCGGAGAGCCTTGAAGCCCTGGCGGAGGCCCGGGCCAACAGCGCCGTGTTCGGAGAGTTCGTCTCCCTCATCAGGTCCCGGTGGCAGGGCCACGACACCCTGGCGGGCTTTGCCATGGACCACGGCTGCCACCTGATAGACGCCGGCTGCGGCTCCCACGGCCTGGATATGCCCGAGGACATGGATATAGTCCACAGCTATGAATTCATAGAGCGAAAACTATGAGCCGGCCCCTGCCGGATATGCTATAATGAAAAAGGAAATAAAAGAGGAGTATATGAAGAAAAAGGTGATGACACTATTCTTTGCTTTAGCTGTATTGTGCTTTGCCCTGCCCTGCCTGGCTGTGACGGTGGATAAAGCGGAAATGAAGACTGCCTCCGCCTGGAGCAAAAAGGCCTTTGTCAGGGCCCCCCAGTGCGATCCGGCCACTCTGGAAAAGAAGACCGACGAGGACGACCGCAAGGTGGGCCTGCTGGTCCACGCCAACAACGACCCCGTGCTGCTCAATCAGAGAGACGGCAAGCCCCTGAAGATCAAGGACAAGGAATACAAGACCGGCATCTACGCCCACGCCGTTTCCGACGTGGAGGTGTTCCTGCCCGATAACACGGTCCGCCTCACCGCCGAGGTGGGCCTGGACGCCCATTCCGGCGGCGGCAGCGTGGAGTTTGTGGTGGAGGACGACAAGGGCTCCGAGCTCTTCAGGACCCCCGTCTTCACCCAGGGCATGGACCCCATCCCTCTGGATATAGCCCTGGCGTCTCCCAAGTCCATCCATCTCAAGGTCACGGACGGCGGCGACGGCATCCCCTGCGACCAGTCCGACTGGGGGGATATCACCATATACACCTCTGACGGCGCCCAAAAGGAGCTGGGCAGCTTTGAGTTTCTGAAGCCTCAGATCGTCATGGCCGAAAGAGCCCAGTCTCCCGTGCCTTTCTGCTTCACCTATGGCGGCGTGTCCTCGGACCTGCTGCTCCCCTACTGGGATTTCAGCGAAGAAAAGACCGCTTTGGACAAGGACCGCGCTCAGACCGTCCAGATTTACGCCGACCCCGCCACGGGTCTGGAAGTGAGGTGCGTCCGGGTGGACTACAAGGACTTCCCCATCAGCGAGTGGACCCTGTGGTTCAGGAACACCGGAGCCGCCAACACTCCCGGTATCAGTGACGTGCGCTCGCTGGATATCAGGGTCGCCAACAAGGGCGGAGAGCCCTTCCTGCTGCACCACGCCGACGGCGCTCCCGCCACCAATCACGACTACAGGCCCCGGCTGACGGAGCTCACCGACGGGGAGATACTGCACATCTATCCCGAGAGCGGCCGCTCGACCGGCAGCGACTGGCCCTACTTCAATCTGGAGACCGGCGGCAAGGGCGGCGTCATAGCCGTGGTGGGCTGGCCCGGACAGTGGAGCTGCGACTTCGCCTCCGACGGGGACGAGGCCCGGATATCCGGCGGCTACGAAAAGGCCGACTTCGTATTGTATCCCGGCGAGGAGGTGCGCTCGCCCCTCAGCGTGGTCATGCACTACAGCGGCGACTGGGAGAGAGCCCAGAATATCTGGCGCCAATTCATGTGGGCCCACAACGTGCCCAAGTCCGCGGAGCCCATGCAGGTGGCCTGCTCCTCCCACTGGTTTGCGGAGATGACCCATGCGGACACGGCCAGCCAGCTCTACTTTATAGACCGCTACAGAGAAGAGGGCTTCCACCTGAAATACTGGTGGATGGACGCCGGCTGGTATCCCTGCGGCGGCCATTGGCCCGACACCTTCGGAGAGTGGCCCCGCACCGGCACCTGGGAGGTGGACACGGAACGGTATCCCGGAGGCTTCAAGGAGATCAGCGACTACGCCCACAAGCAGGACACGGGCATATTGGTCTGGTTTGAGCCCGAGAGAGTGGGCGACCCCAAGTCCTGGCTGGCCACGGAGCATCCCGAATGGCTGCTGGGCGGCACCCTGCTGAATCTGGGCATTCCCGAGTGCCGGGAGTGGCTCACCAAGCACGTGGGCGACCTGATCGAGAGAGAGGGCATCGACCTGTACAGACAGGACTACAACATAGCCCCGGCCTCCTTCTGGCGGGCCGCGGACACCCCCGGCAGAGTGGGCATGACCGAGATCAAATACGTCATGGGCTATCTGGCCTATTGGGACGCTCTGCTGGAACGGTTCCCCGGCATGCTTATAGACTCCTGCGCCTCCGGCGGACACCGCAACGACCTGGAGACCATGCGCCGTTCGGTGCCTCTCCTGCGCAGCGACTATCTCCACGAGCCCGTGGGACAGCAAAACCACACCTACGGCATCAACTACTGGCTGCCCTACTACGGCAGCGGCGGCAGCGTGTATGACACCTACGCTCTGCGCAGCCTGCTGGTGCCCAGCTTCAATTCCTGCTGGGATATGCGCCGGAAGGACCTGGATTACGACGAGCTCCGCAAGTTCGTCCACGACCTGCAGCAGGTGGTGGCCCCCAACTTTTACGGAGATTATTATCCCCTGACCCCCTACAGCCTGGGCAACGACATCTGGACCGTGTTCCAGTTCCACAGGCCCGGGGAAGGGAAGGGCGTCCTGGTGGCCTACCGCCGGGAGGACTGCCAGCAGAACGTGGTCACCGTCTCCCTGAGAGACCTGAAAAAGGACAAGACCTACCTGCTGACGGATATAGACACCGGAGAGACCTGGTCTATGTCCGGCAAAAAGCTCATGAAGGGCTTCAAGATAAAGAGAGACAAGAAGAGAGATTCGGCCATCATCACCTTTGAGGTCAAAGAATAGGCCGACGGATATCTGTGCCGGGAGTTTGCTCCCGGCGCTGCTGTTTAAGGAAGTCATTATGAGAATATGCTGTGTGTTGCTATTGCTCCTTGTTGCCGCGCCCCTGTGGTGCAGGACCGTAGCGGTCCTGCAAAGAGGGGCTTCCGAAGAGCTGCTGTCCCGGCTGAAGACGGATGAGGTCATAGAGGAGGCCGCTCTTGCCGGAGTGATGAAGTCCGGAGGGCAGGGCCTGACCATAGTGCTGCCCTGCGCCGACAGGATCCCCCGGGACGCGGCGGCGGAGCTGAAGGGCTACACAGACAGGGGCGGCAGCCTGCTGTGCGTGTCAGGGCCCTGTTTCCAAAAGATAGAGTATCCCTTCGGGGGCGCCTTCCTGACCAGGGAGGAGGCCCGGCAGAAGGCGGAATATGACCGGACCCCGGCCCTGGCCTTTGCCGACCTGGCCGATGAATACACCCTGGTCAGGAACAACCCGGAGGACGATATTTCCTACAGGACCGAGGGCGGCAGCCTGGTGCTGGATATCCGGGAGGAGGAGAGCTGGTTTTCCCTGGATGCGAAGGTGGCTCCCGGGACCCTGGGGGGCGATGCCCTGGCGGTGGAAGCCGGCGTAAAGGGCGAGGGCTCCCTGTGGCTCCGCCTCCGGGCCGGGGACGACGCCTGGATGGCGGAGATGCTCCTGACGGAGGAGCAGGCGACAGTGATCCTGACTCCCGACATGTTTGAGCAGACCGAGGGCGGCGGCAGCCTGGACTTTGGCCGGGTGGACCGGATAAACCTGACCCGCCACGCCATGCCCATGAAGGATACGGTGTTCACCCTGGGCAGGCTCTACAGCTGCTCCTTCCGGGACAAGGCCATCTCGGCAATACTCGATGACGATTTTGCCATCCCCGAGATAGAGGGCCTGTTCCCCGCCTGCAAATACTACAAGACCTACTGCTCCGACATAGTGTACAAGGACAGAAAATATACCGGCGGCTTTTTGTTCCCCGCCCAGTTCCGCCCCGGAGCCGTGGGGGCCGGACAGATAAACCCCTGGAGATACATACCCGTGGCAGAGGGCTGCAACCAGGACCATTTCTGCGGCTGGCCTGCCAGCATCTTTCTCACCAAGGACAGCCGCCGCTGGTCCGCCTTCGGCTATATAGGCTTCCCCGCCGACCTGGTCAAGGCTCAGCCCGCCCTGACGGCGGAGCTGGCCTCGGACATGCTCCGGAGGATAGAGACGGGAGTCTTTTTGGCCAACGGCGGCACGGAGCTCTTTTCCTATGACGAAGACACGCCCGTCCGGCTGGGAGCCTACGTGCTGAGCCGGGAGGACGCCTTTGAGGGCAGCGTAAGGTTTGAGGTGTCACGGGAGGGCCGGAGCCTCTATTCCCATACGGCCCCGGTGAAGGAGCTCCACGCGGGAGCCCTGTTTGCCGGAGGACGGCAGGGACAGTACCGGGTCTCCGTGTCCCTTCTGGACAAGGGCGGCGCGGTCATAGACTCGGTGGACCACAGCTTCAACGTCCTCCCCGGGACCAAGGCCTCCACGGATAACTACGTGAAGACCAGGGACGGAGGCTTCCTTCTCAAGGGCAAGCCCTTCTACCCCGTGGGGATCAACTTCTATCCCTCCCATTCCCCCTCCTGGCGGGCAATAGAGTTTTTCCACTACTGCTGGCTGGACCCCCGGTTTTACGATCCGGACTGGACGGAAAAGGATCTGCGGCGGGTGAAGGAGCTGGGCTTCAATACCATCAGCATCTCCTACGGAAGGCCCGACAACGCTGCGCCTCTGAGGGACTTTCTGGCCCGCTGCCGCCGGTACGGCATATACGTGCATCTCTTCGTGGCCGACTTCGACCCCCTTCCCAAGAGGGGAGACGTATTCGTTCCGGATATGTGGGAGACTGTGGGGGAGCCCAAGCTCAGGGCCCTGCGCCCCTATGAATTTGACAACATCTTCGCCTACGACCTGGCCTGGGAGGTGTGCGTGGGCGAATACAAGTACCGCAAGGCCTACAACTTCATGTGGGACAAGTGGGTCCGGGACAACTACGGCTCTGTGGAAAACGCCGAAAAGGTGTGGGGCTTTGCGCCCAAACGGGACGACAAGGGCTTCCTGGACTGCCCCGACGACGAGCAGGTGCGCCGCGGCGCCGATTCCCTGATGTACGTCACCGCCTACAGGCATTTCCTGGACGAGGCCATCAGCCTGGGCTATATGCATATGAAGAACAACATCCACAGCATAGACCCGGGCCGGCTCATCAGCGCCAGAAGCGGCTGCGGGGGCACCGGCAATGACTTCATCACCCACTGGATGCCCTACGACCTGCTGTCCGGAGCCAAGCACCTGGACTTCACCAGCCCCGAGGCCTACAACCTGAGGAACTACGACATGATCAAGGGCGGCTTCAACAACGCCTACGGCAGATTCGTGTCCGGGGGCAAGCCCGTGTTCTGGCCGGAATTCGGGACCAGCAATATAGTGGACCGGCTGACCAAAGACAGTGACTTCGTGCCCGGCGTCACACATCTGGACACCTCCGTCCAGGGCGAGTATTTCCGCCTCTTTTACGAGATGCTCACCGAGACCGGCGCCGACGGCGCCGCGGGCTGGTGGTGGCCCGGAGGCATGAGGCTCATAGAGCTCTCCGACCACGGCCTGCTGTCCGAGGACTTTTATCCCCGGCCCTCTGCCCTGACCACCGGCGATTACGCCCGGAACTTTGCCGCCAGGGTGAAGAAGAGACAGGGAGACTATCCCATCGGTATAGACAGAGACCTCTACGCCTCCGGCTACGCGGGAGTGTTTGCCAAGGGCGCCGAGGAATATATGAAGGCCTTCGGGGAAGGCAAGGTCCCCTATATAGTCACCGACGCCACGGGCGCCGATTCCCGCACCATGCCCATGCTGGCAGTGGGGAACATACCTCTTGCCGAGGGGCTGCCGCCCAAGTATATCAAGGGCGAGTTTTCCTCCGTCAACGGGAAGGACCGGGGCCCCTGGGAGGTAAAGCGGGGCAAGGGCTATATAGTCATTGACGCGGTCCTGGGCAACACCGGCGAGGTAAAGTGGCTCAAAGGAGCCGACGAGCCCGAAGAGGGCTGCGTGTATCTCAAGGCGGAGTCCGGCGGCAGGACCCGGTATTTCCCCATAGACAGGGATACGGAGTTCCTGTCAGAAGCCCGGGTCCGGGCGCGGATACCCGCCGGGGAGGCCGGCAGCCTCGTGACCCTGAGGCTGTGCGTTTACGGCGTGGCGGAATTCGGTCAGAAGGCCGAGATCACTATTAGCGACTGAGGATGACGTTATGAAAAAGCTTTTGATGACCCTTGCGCTGCTGGCTGTGTGCGCGGCGATGTTTGCCGGGCCTCTGACCTATAAGCCCGGGGCCTTGAAGACCAATCTGGAAAAAGGGGAAAAGGTGTCTCTGGAGACCATCGCGGACGAGAGATACAAATACGCCGTGGCGCCCTGCAAGCCCGGGGACTGGTTCACCATAGACGCCAACGGCGGCTCCCAGTATCTGGCCTGGGCCTTTACGGACTCGGAATACAGGCTGCTGGACAAGGGCGGCGTGCAGCAGCGGGTGCAGGCGCAGATCAAGGCTCCCGCCAAGGCCGCCTGGATGATCACCTGCGACAAGGGAGGCTACCTGTCCTATAAGGGGAAGCTCACCGTAAAGGATACGGGGATCACGGCCTTTTGTCTGGAAAACCCGGCCATAGCCGGCTTTTTGGCCAACACCCAGTACAACACCAACGACTACAGCTACAGCCTGGCGGCCAACTATCAGGTGTCCGACGGGGAGCGGCTGGACCAGCCTCTGGGAGCCGCTGTGGACATACCCCGCGTCAGCGGGAGCCGGGGCTACCTGCTCACCTACGCCGACAACCCGGCCTACGCGGACAAGCGGGTAGTGGAGCTGGACAAAAAGGCCCGGACCCACACCATCTACAACCTGATACCCGGCCGGTATTACTGGTACAAGGTCTCCTCCGTGCAGAAGGACGGAGAGCTGCCCCTCAGCAAGGGCATCATCAGGACCACCGGCGCGCTGCGCATGATCAAGGCGGACAGCATACACAACGTGCGGGATATAGGCGGCTGGAAGACCTGCGACGGCAGGACCATACGCTACGGCCTCATATTCAGAGGGGGACAGATGGACCGGGGCACCGACGTCAGCCCCGAGGACGCCAAAGAGCTGACGGAGAACGTGGGCATCAGGGCCGATATAGACTTCAGAGGCGCCCCAGAGCTGCAGACGGATGACGAGGACCCCTCCAACGATCTGGATCACGCCAAGCTCCCCGGAGACGTGCTCTATACCAATATCCCCATAGGCGGCATAGACCGGTACGGCGGCGGCAGAGAGCTGTATATACAGGTGTTCCGGCAGCTGCTCTCCAATCTGAAGGAGGGGAGGCCCACCTATCTCCACTGCGCCGGCGGAGCCGACAGGACAGGCTGCTTCTTCATGTTCCTGGAAGGGCTGCTGGGCGTCAAGGAAAACGACCTCCTGAAGGACGTGGAGCTCACCACCTTCAGCCTGTACGGCGGCAGGCAGAGGACACAGGACCACTACAAGCTGGCCCTGGAGGCCGCCAGGGAGACCCCGGGAGACACCTTCCGGGACAAGTGGATCAACTACGCCATGGCCGGAGGCCTCACCCGGGAGGAGATAGACGAATTCACAGCCATAGTGCTGGATTAGAAGGGCCGGCCGGCCGGTCCGCGGCCCGGGCTCGCGCCATAACCCCGCGTCGTCTCGGCGGCAGCGCCAAACCCCGCGTCATCTCGGCGGTGAGGGCTACTCATGCCCTCACCGGTAAGAGATCTACGGGGGGACCGATGCCGCAGGCATTGGGGGGGCCGTATCGCGGGGCAGGAAAACCTTCTTGTCATCCCGGCCAAAACGGCATATGTCAAACGCCATCGGCGTTTGGCCGTTTTGGGGAAGGGACCTCGGGAGGGACCCGTTTGCCCGTTCCCTGCTCTGTCGCAGACAGAGAGGGCAAATGGGGAGGACCCGGTCCTCGGGTACCGACAAGAGGCGCATGAGAGCGCGTTTCTCTGTCCCACCCCGGCTTGGTCCGCGGCCCGGGCTCGCCCAAGGGCCCCCGGGCAACAGACAACAGAAAATACCGCCATCACACCATGGAGGACTATGTGAAAAGAATAACGTGCATGCTGCTCCTGCTGCTGCTGGCCTGCCCCTTGCTTGCCGGGGAGCTGGCCTACAGGCCGGGGGCCCTGAAGACCCATCTGGAAAAAGGGGACAAGGTGTCTCTCGTCACCATTGACGACGGCCGCTACAAATACGCCGTGGTGCCCTGCAGGCCCGGGGACCTGTTCACCATAGACGCAGTAGGCGGCTCCATATACCTGGCCTGGGCCTTTACGGACTCGGAATACAGGCTGCTGGACAAGGGCGGCGCGCAGACCCGGGTGCAGGCGGAGATCAGAGCCCCCGCCGGGGCCGCCTATCTCATCACCAACGACAAGGGAGGCCGCCTGTCCTATACGGGCAGGTCCCTGCTGAAGGACAACGGGCTGACGGAGGTGTGCCTCCTGAAGCCTCAGGTGGCGGGCTATTGGGCCAACACCCAGTACAACACCAACGACTACTCCTATTCCCGGTCCGCCTATTACCGGGTGTCCGACGGGGAGAGGCTGGACCAGCCCGAGGGCGTGACCCTGGAGCTCCCCCGCAAGAGCGGCTCCCTGGGATACGTCATAGAATACGCCGACAACCCGGCCTACGCGGACAAGCGGGTCATTGAGACGGACAAAAAGGTCCGGACCCACACCGTCTACAATCTGATACCCGGCCGGTACTACTGGTACACCATATCCTCCCGCCAAAAGCAGGGGCTCCTGGGGCTCCGGAAGGGAATAATAAAGACCACCGGCGCCCGCAGGTTCATCAAGGCCGACAGCGCAGACAACATCAGGGATATGGGCGGTCTGGAGACCTGCGACGGCAGGACCGTGCGCTACGGGCTGGTGTACCGGGGCGGCGAGATGAACCTGTCCCGTTCCCTCACAGAGGAGGACGCCAGAGAGCTGACGGAGAACGTGGGCATCAGGGCTGAGATCGACTTCCGCAGCCCTTACACGGAGCTGAAGCTGAAGGACGACGACCCCACCAACGACATAACTACCACGCCTTTGGGAGAAGGGGTGCTCTACACCAACAAGCCCATACTGGGCATAGAGCCCGACGGCACGGGCAGAGACCTCCACGTGGAGGCCTTCCGGCAGCTGCTCTCCAACCTGAAGAACGGACTGCCCACCTATCTCCACTGCGTGGCGGGGGCCGACAGGACCGGCTGCTTTTTCATGCTCATAGAGGGCATACTGGGGGTGGGGGAAAACGACCTGATGAAGGACGTGGAGCTCACCACCTTCAGCGCCTGGGGCGGCCGGTACAGGACTGGAGGGCACTTTATAAAGGCCCTGCAGTGCGCCAAGGAGTCTCCCGGAGCCACCCTGAAGGACAAGTGGATCAACTATGCCAAAGCCGGCGGCATCACCGATGAGGAGATAGACGAGTTCACCGCCATCATGCTGGATTAAGCGAGCGCCTTTTGCGGGCGCTCTGCGCCCGCAAAAGGCAAACTAAAATAAGTGCGGCGGCAGGCGCAGAGCGCCTGCCGCCGCGTTCGTTACGTACAGAGTGGCGCGCTCCGGGACAGAACGGGCCGCCGCAACAAAAAAACCGCCGGAATGTCCGGCGGCATTTTTTTCGGAACGGGAAGCGGGGGCCCCCGGAGGCGAAAAAAAGTTTGATTTTTCCCAATAAAAAATTGACTGTGATCGGTTTTTCTGCTATAATAAACCTATCGGCATACTATGCAGATAGGCTGGAGCCTGCCGTAAAAGCAGGCGCCGGACAGATACGGGCAAAGCGCCGGACGCCGTGTCCGGCGAAGACTGATCATTACAGGCAGGTCATACTATGGAGACAAACAATACACTACGGGGGACCTCGGCTTTTCACGTTGAGATCATCCCCCCAAAGCAGGACTCTGTGAAGCTGGAGGATGATCTCCGGCTGTTCGCCGCGAAGTTTGAGAGGGTCATGGCCAGCGGGTTTACCGCTTCCATCACCGACAACGCCATGGGGCTCCTGGCTTTTCAGGGGCATGAAACTATCGAGGAGTTAGGGCTGGAACCGCGCCCCGGCCAGGTGCTCATACATCTGAACACGTTTCACACAAAAGAAACGCTGGACGAAATACTGGAAACCTGCCTGCGGCTGGGTATTGGTTCTGTTCTTGCCATCAGCGGCGACGGCTCCCCCAGGCTTCCGAAGCTGAAGCCGGAGGACGTGGAAGCCCGGGGGACGGAAGCCGTCACCTCAGTGGAACTGATACGGTATATCCGCAGGCATTACCCTTCGTTTACGGTGGGAGCGGCCTTCAATCCCTACGAGCCGGAGGAGCACGAGTTTGACAAGCTGGACCGCAAGCTGGAGGCTGGCGCCTCCTTCGTCATCACCCAGCCCATCATCGGGAAAAACGCCGTGGTGGACAGAGTATTGGCCAATTATCCGGAACTGCCGGTGACCGTGGAAGCCTGGATGTCCAAAAAGCTGTATCTGCTGTCGGACGTGGTGGGCTATCCCATCCCCGAGGACGCGGTGTTCGATCCCATCGATACTCTGAGACAGCTGAGGGAGATATACCCGTCCTGCGGGTCTTATCTGTCTCTTTTGGGCTTCAAGACCCAGTACGATACAATTGAGCAAATGGCCGGGAGGGAGGAATGATGAAAATAGTCGTATGTGTCAAGCAGGTCCCCGCGACCACGGACGCAAAGATAGATCCGGAGACCAAGAGAATAGTCCGCGAAGGGACCAAGGCCGTCCTGAACCCCTTTGACCTTTACGCCGTGGAGGAAGCCATCCGTATCCGCGAACGGGCGGGAGGAGAGGTCATCGCTCTTTCCATGGGGCCGGAAAACGCAAAGAATTCGCTCACAGAGGCCTTGTCCATGGGGGCCGACAGGGCTGTCCTCTTGTGCGACAGGCAGTTCGGCGGCTCCGATACCTGGGCCACCGGCTACGCCCTTTCCCGGGCCATAGAGACCATAGGGGGAGTCGGGCTGGTGATCTGCGGCAAACAGGCGGTGGACGGCGATACCGCCCAGGTGGGTCCCGGCATCGCAGCAAGGCTGGATATTATGCAGGCGGCCTGCGTGTCCGCTGTGGAAGAGCTCGGATCCGATCATATCACGGTCTCAAGAATGAACGAAAACGGGTACGACCGGCTCCGGCTCCGGCTCCCGGCTCTCATTACGTTGGTCAAGGATATAAACATGCCCCGGATCCCCACTCTGAAGAATGCGCTCAAGGCGAGACAGGCGGAGATCACGGTCTGGACTCCCGGCGACATAGGCGCCGAGCCCGGCCTGATAGGCCTGAACGCTTCGCCTACCCGGGTGGTGAAAACAGAGCCCCCCGCCGTGAGGAACTCCGTAACGATGAACATAGGGGGAGAGCCTGCCGAGGCGGCCAAAGCTCTTGCAGATGAGCTGTTGGGCCGCGGGCTGCTGTAAGGAGAAAATCGCTATGAAAATGCAAAACGAGCAGGACAAACGCTCCTGGAAAAACGTATGGACCGTTGCCGAGACCGCAGACGGCGCCATCCACCCGGTCTCATATGAGCTCCTGGGGGCGGCCCGGAGGCTGGCGGATGCCCGGGGCGGCGAAGTCTGGACCGTGGCTCTCGGCAGCGGCCACGAAGGCGAAGCCGGTTCCCTGTTCGCCTATGGCGCGGACAAGGTCATACTCATAGACGACAGCCGTCTGGGAGCTTTTAACGACGAGCTGGAATGCAATATCCTCGAGCGTATGGTAAGGAAATATATGCCGGAGACAGTGCTGTGCGCCGCCACCTCCCGGGGGCGGGCGCTGATGCCCAGGCTGGCCGGCAAGCTCCACGCAGGGCTTACCGCCGACTGTACGGGGCTGGCTATCGATCCCGACAACGGAGATCTGCTGCAGACCCGGCCCGCCTTCGGGGGCAACATCATGGCCACCATCAGAAGCAGCGAATACCGCCCGCAGATGGCCACGGTCCGCCCCAGAGTCATGGCCGCCCCCGAGCCGCAACAGGGCAGGACCGGCAAGATCATAAGGGAGACCGTTCTTCCGGGAGATACTCTCAACGTCAAGGAGATCCTGCAGAGCGTCCGTCGGCAGGAGGCTGCCGCGAGCCTGGGGGACGCCCGCATCATTGTGTCCGGGGGACGCGCCATGAAGGGGCCGGAGGGCTTCAGGCTGCTGGAGCGCTTTGCCTCGCTTATAGGAGGCGCCGTGGGGGCCAGCCGGGCTGCGGTGGACAACGGCTGGATAGCCTATCCGCATCAGGTGGGGCAGACCGGCGCCACGGTGCAGACGGACGTCTATATCGCCTGCGGTATCTCCGGACAGATACAGCACCTCATAGGGATGCAGTCCTGCAAGACCATTATCGCCATAGATATTGACGATACCACCCCCATGATGAAGTTAGCGGATATTGCGGTGAAGGGCGATCTGTTTGAGATAATACCCGCAGTCATGAAGGAGCTTGAGGCCCGGAAAAACCAAGAGACAAACCGCTGACTTTGGTCGGATAAAAGAAAAAAGGAGAAACTATTATGCTTATTATAGGAGAAAAACTGAACGGAGCCATCAAGTCGGTGGCGGAGGCTATCAAAAACAGAGACGGAGAGTTCGTCAGGGACCTGGCTTCCCGGCAGCTGGCCTGCAGGGCCGACTATCTGGATATTTGCTCCGGGGTGCCGGATGAAGACGCAGAAGTGCTGAAATGGATGATCGGGCTCATACAGGAGGAGCATCCGGAGGCGCGCTTCAGCCTGGACAGCCCCTCGCCGGACACCATCCTGGAGTGTATCCCACTGTGCAAAAATCCCGGGATGATCAACTCGGTGTCCCTGGAGGGAGACAAGCTGGACAGGATCTTTTCGGCAGTCAGGGACATGAAGGAATGGAAGATCGTGGCCCTGCTTCTGGACGAGACGGGAATGCCCGAGTCGGTGGAAAAAAGGGTGGACAGCTTTCACAGGATCATGGACAAGGTGAAGGAGTTCGGCATAGACCCGGACAGGATCTGGTTCGATCCCCTGGTGTTCACCGTGGGTACCTCTCCCGACAGCTTTCTGAACTTTGTAGGCGCGGCGGACAGGATACTTGAGGAATACCCGGACGCCCACATAGTCAGCGGCCTGTCCAATATCTCCTACGGCCTGCCCTACAGAAAAGCCGTGAACCACGCTTTTCTGATCGGAGCCATGATGCACGGTATGGACGGCGCTATCATGGACCCTCTTAACAGAGATATGCTGGGAGGCTTGTTCGCCGCCGAGGCTCTGCTGGGCAGGGACGAATACTGCATCGAATACCTGACCGCCTACAGAGAGGACCTGTTCGGAGTGAAGAAATAGACGGCCGCCCTGCGGAACAAGAAGAGCGGCGCATACGCTGCGCCGCTGCCTGCCGCAATAAAAAACCGCCGGATATTCCGGCGGTTTTTGGCTTTTATACGTTCTCCGGGTGAGGCGTCTTGCCGCCCACTCTCTTGCGCATGATGCCCAGGAACAGCCAGACCAGTATGATGCCGGCCGCCAGGCCGATGGCCCAGTTCTTCACAAAGCCCGCTATCACAAAGGATACAAAGCTGACGGCCGCTACGGACAGGGCGTAGGGGAACTGGGTGGTCACGTGGTCGATGTGTTTGATCTGGGCTCCTGCGGAGGACATGACCGTGGTATCGGATATGGGTGAGCAGTGGTCGCCGCACACGGCGCCTGCCAGACAGGCGGAGATGCCGATGATGAGCAGCGGGTCGCCCACCTTAAAGGCTGCCATGACTACGGGGATCATCAGGCCGAAGGTGCCCCAGGAGGTGCCTGTGGCAAAGGCCAGCGCCACCGATACTACGAATATGACTGCGGGCAGCATGTTAAAGAGGCCGGTGGAGGCGCCCATCATCAGGTGCTGGACGAAATCCGCGGCGCCCAGCGAGCCGGTGATGTTCTTCAGACCGGTGGCCAGGGTGAGGATCATAATGGAGGGTACCATGGCGGCAAAGCCCTTGGGTATGCAGTCCATTATTTCCCGGAAGGGGATGGTCCTGCGGATCAGGAAATATATCATGGAAAGGATAAAGGCTGCAAGGCTGCCCATAGGGAGCGCTATGAAAGCGTCGGTGTTGCCGAAGGCGGCGATGATGCTGCCCATATTTTCAGTGCCCGTCCAGGGGGTCTTGCCGTAATAGCCGCCGCAGTAGAGCATGGCCACGAAGCAGATTATTATCAATACTATGACGGGCAGTATCAGGTCGATGACCTTGCCCTTGGTATCGGTCACTTCGGTCTCGGGGGCGTCTTCGCCTCCCAGATCGCCGGCGAGAGCCTTTTCCTGGGCTTCCTTCATCTTGCCGTAGTCAAAGTCCATGGTGGTGATGATCAGGATGAAGACCAGGGTCAGCAGCGAATAAAAGTTGTAGGGTATGGCCTGGATAAACAGCTGGATGCCGGATATGCCGCTGCCCATATCGTCAGCCACGCCGGAAACGGCGGCGGCCCAGGAGGATATGGGCGCTATCATACATATGGGCGCCGCGGTGGCGTCTATGAGGTAGGACAGCTTTGCCCGGGATATCCTGTAGCGGTCCGTGACGGAGCGCATGACGGATCCCACGGTGAGACAGTTGAAATAGTCGTCTATGAATATCAGCACGCCCAGAGCAAAGGTGGACAGCCCCGCCCCTATCCTGGACTTGATCTTTTTCTTTACCGACACGCCGAAGGCCTGGCTGCCGCCGGACTTGTTGAGCATCATCACCATGCTTCCCAGGATCACCAGGAAGATGGAGATGCCCGCCAGATCGGCCACGGGCTCGGACAAGCCCTTTATCGCTATGGTGTTAAAAGATTCTACGGGGTTGAAGCCGTTTGCCAGAAGGGCGCCTACTACTATGCCGCAGAAGAGGGAGGAATACACCTCTTTGGTCAGCAGGGCCAGAAAAATTGCTATCAGGGCAGGCAATATCGCCCAGAAAGTTCCATCCATTTAATCAGTCTCCTTTGAACGGATTTATAGCGGCCCGGGTAATGGAAACGCCCGGACAGATCGCATTAACAATCAATTCTATTATAGCAGTTTTCGGCCGTTTTGCAAAACCCGTATACGTATTTATGCGCCGAAAAAATTTTTGCCTTGGGTGTATAAACGGGTTGTATGCTATAATATAAATAGTATTGATACGGAGTTGAATTATGATAGACGGATTGAAAACAGGCTTGCTGATCAACGGCTCCTATGCCGGCATGGAGCTCAGCGGCATCTGCAGCGATATGAAAGAGACCGGCTACGACGCCGTAGAGCTTCTGTGGTCCCCGGGCAACGTGGCCTCCATGAAGGCCGTGGCCGAAAAGGCGGGGCTGGAGGTCTCGGAGATAGTCCTGCAGCAGGACTACATCACCCGGGATCCCGCCGACGCCGCGCGGAACCTGAGCATTTCCCTGGACTGCATCGCGGAATGCGCCGACGCCGGCGTGGACACAGTCAACGTCTTTTCCGGTCCCGCCCCCTGGATCCCCGACCCGGTCATAGTGGGAAAGGACATCTCCCAGGGCGAAGCCTGGAGACGGCTGTTTGCGGCCTTTGACGAGCTGGTCCCCTGCGCCGAGGAGAACGGGGTGTATCTGGCTCTGGAGGGGGTGTGGTGCCATCTGTGCCACGACTTCTTTACCTCCAAATATCTGGTGGACCGGTACCGGAGCGAATACCTGGGCGTGAACTTTGACCCCTCCCACGACATAGTCAGCAACAATACGGACGTGGACTTTCTCATAAAGGGCTGGGGAAAGGCCATAAAGCACATACACCTGAAGGACGCCGCGGGCATGATGGAGCCGGGCAGATTCGTATTTCCTCTGCTGGGCGAGGGCTTTGTGGACTGGAAGGCCTTCCGCAGGGCCCTGGACGATATATGCTATGCCGGCGTGTGCTCCGTGGAGTTTGAATCCGCGGGCTATCTGGTCAATTATTGCGGCGGCGATCTGAGGCAGGCGGCCCGTCTGTCCTTTGACATATTGAAAAAACTCCTAAGGAAGGAATAGCCATGGAAAAAGATCTCAAGGTATTGATGGTAGGCTGCGGCGCCATATCCTTTGTATGGTTTGAAGCCTTTGTCAAGCGCACCGACTGCCATATAGCAGGCGTGGTGGACATCAACAAACAGATGGCGCAGGAAAGAGCCGCCCAATACGGCCTCACCTGTCCCGTGTTCGACGATTTTGACACGGCCTTTGCGGCGGTGAAGCCGGACATAGTGGTGGACCTGACCTTTCCCTTCTGTCATCACGACATCACGGTCAAGAGCCTCCGGGGCGGCGCCCACGTCTTCGGCGAAAAGCCCATGTGTCTGGACAGAGACGAGGCTCAGGACATGGTGCGGACAGCCGAGGAGACCGGCATGGTGTACAACGTGCACCAGAACCGCCGCAGCATGAAGGGCACCCGGGCCCTGAGAAAGGCCATCTCCGAGGGCCGGCTGGGCAAGATATGGATGACCTGCTGCGAGATATACGTGAACAGCGACCTCTCCAGCATCCGCAACACTCTGCCCTATCCCATGCTCCAGGACCAGGCCGTCCACAGCTTTGACAGCTGCCGGTTCATTCTGGGGGCGGACGCCGAGGCGGTCTATTGCCACAGCTACAATCCTCCCGGCTCCAAATACAACGGCGACGGCTCCGGCTGCTGCATCTTTGACATGTCCGACGGCTCCACCCTGGTGTTCAACGCCGTCATGGACACGGACTACATGAATACTCCCTGGCACTCCCAGTTCAGAGTCATAGGCGAGATGGGGACCGCGGTCTGGGACGGCAGGGAGGACACTCTCCCTCAGGCCGAGCTGCGGCAGCCCGACGGCAGCATCCTGAAGACGGAGCTGGAGCCCGGCGACGACTGGAACGGCCTCATGTTCCATGAGTGCGGCGTGGAGGAAATGATGACCGCCCTCAAGGAGGGCAAGACCTACCACGGCTGCGGCAAGGACAACTACAAGAGCATCGCCATGACCTTTTCGTCCATAGACAGCATCAAGGCCGGCGGCAAGGTGAAGGTGTGGTAATATGACAATAGTGAAAAGATTTTGTCTGGCTGCGGCGCTGCTGCTCTGCTGCGCCGCCCTCTTTGCCCAGGAGCAGTCCATCCCCAACCTGCAAAGCGGAGACGTCAGGAACCTCCAGAGGCTCACAGCTGTCACCGACTGGCTCTACGGGATACCCGGCGGCGATTTTGAAAAGGCGGTGTTCCCCGACGTGTATTGGGGCAGCGCGGCCACGAGAGTGTCCGTGATCCCCTTTTACAACAGGGAGCACCTGTTCCGGACCTTTCCCTTTGACGAAGACCTGCCCCTGAAGGTGTGGGGCTCCATGAAGGTGGACAACGTCCGCTGGTTTGACAAGGACCAGAAGGAAGTGACCAAGCCCAATGGCTACGGCCGCTACACCGCTTACGTGGAGGCGGACATACCTGGCCTCGGCGCGGCCAAACGGCTGTTTTTGCCCATATTCGTATATGACAACGCCGACAGGAACTGGTGGGAAAAGCTGAACGTGCCCTGGAGAAACGGCTATTTCGATCCCTCCTATCCCAACTTTGCCGAGATAGACCCCAAGGTGTGGCATGACGGCGCCCCGGAGATACGGGACGCCTACGCCGAAGGCATCTGGAACTGGTTCTATTCGCCCCGGGGCGCGGAGCTCCTGGGGACCCTGGCAGAGGGTTACAAGGCTGACCCCAAGCAGCCCGGGCAGCTCAACAGCATAGCCTGCAGGAACGCCGAATACTACCTGAAGCTGAAGCTCAAGGTGCTGCGGCTGACCCCCAAGGGCCTCAGAGAGCCTCAGTATCTGGAGAAAAAGGCTCCCGTCCTCCACAAGGGCTCCCTGAAGGACGCCGGCGTGACCCAGAAGGACCTGAAAAAGCTGAAGGAGTCCCTGACCGTGTGGCAAAAGGCCGTGGAATACGGCTTTCAGGTGGTCATGGCCCGCCACGGAGTGGTGGTGCTGGACGAGGTGTATCCCGGCAAGCGTGACAAGGAGCTGCTGGGCTTCAGGGTGGCAAAGGACAGCAAGCTGGAGATAGCCTCCCTGACCAAGCTGCACTCCGGGCTGCTGCTGGCCCAGTTCCTGGACCAGGGGCTCATAGGCCTGGACGACAAGGCCTCCACGTATCTGCCCGATTTTCCCATCAGCGACAAGGTGATCACCATCCGCATGCTGAACAACCATACCACCGGCCTCTCCGGCCACGGCAATTTTGACGGTCTGGCCAATCCCTTCCTGGAGACGGACGAGATGATAGGCAAGCAGTTCCTGAAGCCGGGCCTGGTGTCCAACTACAACGGCATGGGCTTTGACCTGTCCGGCAAGATCATGGAGGCTGTCAGCGGCAAGAGCATATACAGGCTGTTCCAGGAAAACTTTTTCCTGCCTCTGGGCAACAAGGACACCTACATCACCGACATGGGCTACGGTCTCCACTGCACCGCCATGGATATGGCCCGGATAGGCCAGCTGATGCTGAACAAGGGCTCCTACGGCGACAGGCGCTTTTTCTCCCCGGAGACCTTTGACAAGCTGACCCCCATCCCCATCAACACCTTTGAGCCCGACGTGCAGAAGGGCGCCGACAACATGTGGGAGTACGGAGTAGGCATGATGGTGGGCGACTACGGTCTGGGCCCCGTGCTCACTCACGGCTCCGCCACCGGCTCCATCCTGCTGGTGGACCCCGGGAGAGACATGGTGTTTGCCATGGCCCGCTACGACTCCGCAGGCTATGAGAACTGCGCCGGCGTATATAAGGCTCTGGCAGACATGATGAGGGATGCAAAATAGAAAATATCGCAGATAATTTGTTTTTTCTGCCGAATGTGCTATAATATATATGTATGTTTGGTTTTGGAGGACATCGTGAAAAAGCTGAACGAACCTAGGGTCTTTGTGCCCATTCTCATTTTGGCAGTGCTGGCTCTGCTGGTCAGCGCAGGTCGTTTCAAGAAGAGCAGCGCCGCCAGGGACAGCATCTATCTGGACGAAAAGGACCAAAAGGAGATGACAGAGGCCTTCAGGGACGGCTCGGCCTATGAGGGCGGAGCCACCGTTCCGACTCCTCCTGCCGCTCCGGCCCCGCCTCCGGGGCAGTGACAGGCAGACGTATCGAGGGAGGTGTTTATGCGAGGTCTCAACAGCCCCAGGCTGGCCATCCTGCTGATGATGGTGGCCTGTGTGTGCATCCATTACAGCATAAGGATCACCGACAAGATCACCTTTAAGGAAGCCAAAAAAAGCATTGTTTTGACCAAGGAAGAGCAGGCGGGTATGGTCCGCGCCTTTGCGGACGGGTCGGCCTACACGTCGGGAGCCACTTCGCCTCCCAGACCCACGCCGCCCTCAGTCTCTCCTGCGCCCTGACACAGGATCTTGGGCCGCAAGGCCTGATATACAAATCACTACAGAAGCATGAGGTTACAAAATGCAAAAATTCAATGACCCTAAGATCGCGATCATCCTTGTCGTGGTAGCTGCGGCTCTCATCTTTGCCAGCGTCAAGTTTACCAAGAAGGTAAACCACTCCGATGCCAAGAGCAGCATCTATCTGGACGAAAAGGACCAGGAAGATATGATCAAGGCGTTCCAGGACGGCTCTGCATATTCCGTGCAGCCCGGCAATCCCAGCGCGGCTCAGCCTGCTGCTCCTGCGCCCGGTCAGTAGCTTTTTTCAGGGCGGGGATACCCCGCCCGTCCACATCATCAGAGAACATCCTGCCGGACTTCCGGACAGCATAATAGCAGGTCGCTTTTGGGGACAGCGTGCCCTACAAAGAGCGACCGGGTGTCTGTACTCTTTGCCGGCAGGCATGGATATCATCACGTAACACAGGAGCTTATTATGAAAAAGCTGAACAAACCCTGGCTGGCCGCTGTGCTGCTCGTAGTGGCTGCCATTCTCATCTATGCCAGCGTCAAGTGGACCAACAAGGTCACCTACAAGACCGGCAGAGACAGCATATATCTGAACAAAGAAGATCAGGAAGAGATGATCAAGGCGTTTCAGGACGGCTCGGCATATACCTCCGGCGCCGCCGGAAGCGGGCCCGCGCCCACCGCTCCTGCTCCGGAAACCAACGTGCCTTAGCAGAGCTTTACAGGCCCCTCACGGGGCTTTTGTTTTTTTGGAGTACATATATGAACAAGCTGATATACATCTTATTTGCGCTGCTGGTATCGGGGGCGTGCTTCGCCGACGTCATGGTCAAGGGCGCCGACCGGTTCGTCCTGTCCGGCGAGCCCTATGCCGTGTGGGAAGCGGAGAGCATGGGCAACTGGCGCACCGGCAAGACCGTGAAGGACCCGGACGCCTCCGGCGGCAAGGCCCGGTTTTGCGACGAGAAAAACGCCGGCTCCGACCTTATGCTCTACGGCCAGTATCAGGACCTGCCCGCGGGCAAATACGTGGCAGTGTACCGCCTGAAGATCGGGAAGGACGCCATGTTCCCCGACGATATAGCCGTCAGCCTGAACACCTCCGCCAATGCGGGAGGCGTGAACTACGGCGCCAGCCGCTTCAGAAAAAAGGACTTCAGCGCGGGCTACACCCTGTTTCCTCTGCCCTTTGAGGTGCTGGAGGGCCACAAGAGGATCGAAGCCCTGGTCCGCTGGAACCAGAACTGCGACATATGGGTGGACAAGGTGGACATATACAAATGGGAAGGGGACCTGCCTGCCAGGCTGGACCACCAGAGCCCCATGCTGAGCGTGCTGGAGCCTCCCCTCTATCCCCGGGACCTGGACTATGTGCCCCACGAGTTTCCCACCGAGGATATATTCCCTGTGTCCCAGTCTCCTGCCCGGCGCCTCTATGTGATAGACACCTCCAATAACCCGGTGGATATGAACCTGATGCTCACCAGTCTGCAGGGGCTGGTGAACAGAGAAAAGCCCAGGCTGTTTTTGTGCGGCGACGAGGTGGAGAAGGGCTGGCTGGACTGGATGAAGCAGCGGGGGGACATAGACTCCTACAGCTACATCGGCGTCAGGGAGGCCCTGAAAAGATTTGCCTCCTGCTACAAGGGCGCGGTGGTCACCGACCGCAGGATACCCGCCTCGGTGAACGCGGCCACCATGTATTCCTCTGTGTACGGGGGCCTGGTGTGCAGCGAGAGGATGCAGGAGACCTACGGTCTGCCGGTGCTCATGGATATGCGGGGCATGTTTGACAACAACGCCCAGCCCTACTACTGGGCCTGGGCCACTCTGTGGGACAAGCTGAATCACAGCGTGGCCTCCTGTCTGCACTGGGGCTGCGCCAATACCAGAGACTATCTGGTGCAGCACAAGCTCTTTGTGTTCTGGGTGCCCGGCAGGATAGACGCCGCCAGCTCCGTGTCCGACCCGGATGCCGAGATGGCCTTTGCCAACTATTTCCTCTCGCAGCTGCCCGCAAATACTCCCATTATGGGCTACCCCTGGGCCGGAGTGGACATAGGCCTGGGAGAGGGCGGAGGCGTGGGCCTCTTTGCCAAATACGGCCACTATCTGGTGGGCTCCACCAACGGCAACAATTATTCGGTCCATTCGGGCACGAAGCCCGCCGTGTTCCGGCAAAAAGAGCCCCGGAAACTGCCTCTGGAAAATGACAAGCGCTACGTGGCCTTTACCATGTCCGACGGAGACAATCTGCCGGTCATGAGCGCCGGCAACTGGCCTCAGATGTGGAAGACGGAGGACAGGGGCAAGACCCCCATCACCTGGACCATATCTCCCTCCTCCTGCGTGATGTTTCCGGACATCATGGAGTACTACTATACCACCGCCACGGATAACGACACCTTCGGAGCGGCGGTGTCCGGCGTGGGCTACACCTATCCCGCCCTGTACGGCGAGCGCTTCAAGGACAGAAAGCCCGTGTTCGAAGGCTTTTTGGCCCTCACCGACAAGTATATGAAGAAGATGGACCTGCGGGTGCTGTTCCCCATGAACGTCACCGAAAAGGAGATAGGCATCATCGCCGAGGGAATACCCTGGCTCAAGGGGCAGTTCCCCGACTATTCCAGGAGCGTGTCCCGCTATGAGGACAGCGTCTTTCTGACCTCCGGCAATATGCCCGTCCTGCGTTCCGGGACCAGCTGGGATCCCGACAACACCGAGCCGGAATATATGGCTCAGCGTATGGCCAAGGAGCTTTTGGACTTCCCCAGCGTAAAGGAAGGGGAGCCGGCCTTTATCCACGCCTTTTTGTGGAACTGGGGCTACAAGCCCTCCATAGTGAACCGCATCACCGAGCTGGTGCCCGACAACTACGTGTTTGTCAGCGCCGAGGAGATAGCCGCTCTGGAAAAGGAATATCTGCAAAAGCAGCTCCTGACGGTGAACGTGGTGGACGAGACCGCCTGCATAGAGGGCGCCGCCAGCGTCCTGAAGCTGAAGGTCCAGAACACCACGGACAAGCCCTTTGACGCCACCTTTGCCCTGAAGGGCGCGGACAAGGCAGAGCCTCTGACCATCACCGCAGAGCCCGGCAGGATCAGCGAATTGGAGCTCCCCTTCGTGGCGTCGGGCCCCCTGACCCTGGTGACCTCCTTTGAGGGACAGACCAGAGAGCGCAGCATCAGAGTCAACCTGTACGACAAGGCCTCCGTGCCTCAGAGCCTTGACCCGGACAAGCTGGAGCTGGTGGCCCATTACAGCGCCGACCTGCTGAAGACCAACAACGCCGAGGTCTATACCTCGCCGGAGGGCATCAGATACAGAGCGGCCATCTGCGGCGAATCCGAAGACGGCGCCATCATCTTCGGCCCCTACGCGCTCTTTGACCCGGGCCGCTACGTGGCTGTGTACAACCTGATGAGGCTGGACGAAAAGGGCGAGGCAGAGGGAGTCTGCGAGCTGGATATAGTTCCCGCCGCTTCCCGGGACAGAGTGTTTGACAAAAAGCTCTACCGCAAGGACCTGCCCGTGGGCAGGAAGGTCACGGTCTACGCTCCCATCGAATGGAACAGCGACAAGGGGCTGGAGACCAGAGTCTTCTGGCAGGCGGACAAGGATTCCATGAGAGTGGACGGAGTGAGCATTTTCAGAATAAAGGACTGATATAGCATGAACAGGATCTGTATTTTGGTTCTGTGCCTTTTGTCCGCGCCTCTGCTGGCGGACGGATTTGTCAAAAGCGGCGAACCCTTGAAAGCGCAGCTTTCGGGTTCGCCCGTTGCCGTGTGGGAGGCCGAGGCTGCGGCAGCCCCGAAGGCGGGCAGGACAGTCCGGGACCCCGGGGCCTCCGGCGGCAAGGCGCGGTATTTCAGAGTGGAGGACGCCCCGAAGGGGCCCCTCTTTTGCGGACAGACGGGGGAGCTGCAGCCGGGTAAATATATAGCCGTATTCCGCATAAAGATAGACAGGGACTATTCCTATCCCGAGGACACTGCCGTCCGCGTGGGCGTGACCGCCAACAAGGGCAGCGTTGACCGGGGGGAAAGCCGGTATGTGTTCGGCGATTTCAGCGGCGGCTGGGACCTGGCGCCCTTCCCCTTCGAGGTGCGGGAAGGCGAGAGCAGCATAGAAGCCCTGGTGAAGGGCAGCCCCGCCTGCGACGTGTGGGTGGATAAGGCCGAGATATACCTCTGCGACGGGCCTCTCCCCGGGCGGCCGGCCCCCAAGTCCAAAAGGGCGGAATACGTGGAGCCCGGAGAATATCCCCGGGGGCTTGCCTACACTCCCGCTGCGCCGGGAGAGGGGGATATTTTCCCCGTGTCACAGCCCGTGTCACGGCAGCTCTATGCCATAGACTGCGAGGGCCGGGATTATGACCAGCTGATGCTGACCAGCCTGCAGGGGCTGGTGAACAGAGAAAAGCCCCGGCTCTTTCTGGCCGGCGGCAGGGAAAAGAAATGGCTCGGCTGGCTCGTGGAGCGGGGCGACGTGGACAGGGTGACCTGGATCACTCCCCGTCAGGCCCTCCGGCGTTTTGCAAAGTATTACAGGGGCGCTGTGATCACAGACCGCAGGATACCCGCCACGGTGAACGCGGCCACCATGTATGCCGCCGTTTACGGCGGGCTGGTGTGCTCCGAGAGAACGGCGGCTGAATACGGCCTGCCTGCGCTGATGGACTTGCGGGGCATGTTCCACAACGACGCCGAAGCCTACTACCGGGCCTGGGCAGACCTGTGGGACAAGCTGGATCACTCCGTGTCCTGCTGTCTCCACAGCAGCATCACCAGCCCCAGGGATTATATAGTGCAGCACAAGCTCTTTGTGTTCTGGGCGCCGGGGGTGCTGGACGGAGCCCTGACTCCCGCAGACCAGAAAAGAGACCTGGCTTTTGTGAACTTTTTGCTGTCCCGCCTGCCGGCAAATACCCCCATACTGGGCTATCCCTACGCCGGTGAAGGCATCGGTATAGGCGAAGGGGGCGGAGTGGGCCTCTTTGCCCGCTACGGACACTTTTTGGTGCCCTCCGACTTCAGCAACAATCTGTCGGTCCATTCCGGAGCCCGCAGAGCGGAGCTCAGGCAAAGGGAGCCCCGGCAGCTGACCCCGGAGCCCGGCAAGCGCTACGTGGCCTTTACCATGTCCGACGGCGACAACCTGCAGGTGCTGGCCAACGGCGGCTGGGCCTGGGATTCGGAGGACAGGGGCAAGGTGCCCATCACCTGGAACATATCCCCCTCGTCTTCCATGCTGATCCCGGATATAGCCGACTATTACTACTCCACCGCCACGGACAAGGACTCCTTCGGAGCGGCAGTGTCCGGAGTGGGCTACACCTATCCCGCCCTTTACGGCGAAAGGTTTGCGGAGGCGGGGCCCGTGTTTGACGGCTTTTTGGCCCTCACCGACAAATATATGCGGCGGATGGACCTGCGCGTGCTGGCTCCCATGGGAGTCACGGAAAAGGAGATAGCCCTGATAGCCCAGGGGCTCCCCGGCATCAAAGGAATGGTGCCGGACTATGCCCGAAGCAGAGAGGTCACCCGCTACGAAGACAGCGTGTTTCTGACCTCCGGCAATATGCCTGTGATCAGGGCCGGCACGAGCATGGGGCCCGACAGCGGCGGCCCGGAGGAAAAGGCCCGCTTTACCGCCCGGGAGATCAGTGAGTTTCCCGACGTGCCGGAGGACGAGCCGGCCTTTGTCCACGCCTTTTTGTGCAACTGGGGCTACGGTCCCTCCATAGTGAAGCGTATAGCCGAGCTGCTGCCGGAGAACTGGGAGTGCGTGAGCGCCGAGGAGCTGGCCCTTTTGGAAAAGGCATATATGCGGGAGAAGATGCTGATGGTGAACGCGCCGTCGGAAGTCGCCTGCATAGAAGGGGTCCCCTGCGCCATGGAGCTGAAGCTGCAGAACACCTCCGACAGCCCCTTTGAAGCGATGATAGACCTGAAGGGCGTCACAGGCTTTGAGCCTGTGCGTATGACTCTGGAGCCCGGGAAGCGGGAGGTCCTGCCAGTGGAGCTGGCGCCCGCCGGCAGCCGCGTCACCCTGGAGGTGTCCTTTGAGGGCCGCGCGCTGACCCGGGAGATCATTGCCAATCTCTACGACCCCGCCTCCCTCCCGGCAGGGCTGGACCCCGCCCGGCTGGAGCTGGTGGCCCACTACAACGCCGCCGATATGCAGAGCATCAATGCGGAGGTCTATACCTCGGAGGAGGGGACCCGGTACAGGGCGGCCATCAACGGCGAGTCAAAGGACGGAGCCATCGTGTTCGGGCCCTACAAAGCCCTGGAGAAGGGCCGCTACGCGGCCGTCTATAACCTGGTGAGACTGGACGAAAAGGGCAAGAGCGACCGAGTGTGCACCCAGGATATAGCCGCCGAGGGAAGGACCCTGACCGAAAAGGAGCTCTTCCGCCGGGATCTGCCCCTGGGCAAACGGGTCACTCTCTACGCTCCCATCGACTGGGACAGCAAGAACGGTCTGGAGACCCGGATATTCTGGGACAAGGACAACGATTCGCTGAGAGTGGACGGAGTGAGCATCTTCCGCGTCGGGGATTGAGGCCGGCGAGGCATACGGCAGCCCCGAAAGGGGCTGTTTTTTTGCGCGGGCCGGCCCGGGGGCCCGCCGTCATCCCGGCGGTCAATAAAGACGTCATCTCGGCGGTTTTGACGTCAGGCAAAACCGGTAAGAGATCCCCTTCAGACTGTCGCCATTGCCCCGGCACGGCACCATACTCACCGCCGGGGGTAAGTATGTTTTGTCCCGTTGGGCCGGTCCGTGGCCTGGGCTCGCGGTTCGTCCACACCCCGCGTCATCTCGGCCCAAATTTCGGGGTCCCCGAAAAATCGCAGATTTTTTGGGGTGAAAATCGCAACATATGTAATGCGTTAGCATTACGCGATTTGGGGTAAGAGATCTACGGTGGGGCCCGCCAGCCCATTCCTTACTCTGCCAACGGCAGAGAGGGCTGGTGGGAGGGGCCGTATCGCGGGGTTGCGGAGTTCTCGGGAGAGCGCTTTCCGTTTTTCCCGCTGCCCCGGCGGCGCAAAAAAAGGCGCCCTCGGGAGAGGGCGTCCTGTGAAATGTCAGAAGAGGTCTCAGGGCATGGTGGCGCTCTTTATGTCCGAATAGACTGTTTTGCGGTTGCCGCCGTCGTCGGTGTAGACGACGAAGGCTCTGCCGTACCAGGTGTCGCCGGACCGGACGTTTTTCTTGTTGATGATAAAGGTATTGGTCACTGCGGAGTAGCCCGAGGACCTGCCCACTATCACTCCGGGGGTGTCAAAGAGTATCTCATCCACCGACTCGTCGGACTCGAGGAGCAGCACGCCGTGCATGACCTCGCTCGCAAAATCAAGTCCGGTCAGGACCTGAGCGGTAAAGCCTATCTTGCCGCTTTCCACGTTGGGCGTCCACAGGTTCACCAGAGTGACGTCGTCAACGCCGCCGCCGTAAACTGCGGTAAAGCTCATGTTGGCATAGACCGATACGGACAGATTGAGGGAGTAGGACACTATCTCGCCGGTGTCGGTGTCGGTCCAGTAGGAGAAGTCGTCATCATTGTAGGTGTCGGGAGCGGTGACTCTGAACACCTGGGCAGCCTTCAGCAGCTTCACAGTCACATCATCGCCCGCAAAGGCCTGCACCGTGTAGCGGGTGTCGGCCTTCTCGAGAATGGCGGTAAAGGTCACGTCCTGGGTCACTTCTCCGCTGTCCGGCAGTTCGCCGCGGTAGTTGTTCGTCCATTCCCTGACCCTGTAGCCTGTCCGCAGTCCGGTGTCGCCGGCTTCCGCGGGATAGGAGACCTGGAAGAAATCGGTGACGGCGTCTCTCTTGTACACCTTGCCGTACATGTCCTTGTAGATAAACATATAGGACTCCGCGGGAGCCGCAACGGCTTCCAGGGCGGTGGTGCGGCTTACGGTATATTCAAACTCCTCTGTATCGGAGATCACGTTGCCGGCTGAATCCTTCCAGCAGACGAACTTGTAGCCTCTGTGGGGGATGGCGTTCAGGCGCACGGTGTCTCCGCTGAAGGCCGTGAAGGACTCCTCTGCAGAGTCGTTCACGTAGGTGAACGCGTTGTCACCGACGAGATCGACCGTGTAGGCAAAATGATCCAGCTCCACGTCTTCGATGGCTTCGGCCAGCTCCAGGGCCCGGGCGACGGTCATAGCCAGATAGCCGGTGCTGAGAGCATCCTCGGCTTCGTCCAGGGCCTCTTTGAGCAGGATAAGTGTGGCCGGGCTGTAGATGCCCATGCCTGCCTCATACAGTTCGTTGCCTTTGTCCACGCAGGGCTGCAGTATGTCCCGGCTGGCGCTGTTGTCCACCACGGCGGAGAAGCTGAGCCTTTCATAATCGCCGGCGGTGACGGGCTGGGTGAACCTCCTGCCGTTTACGGTGACGTAGTCTATCTCAAGAGGCAGGCCGTCCGCGCAGCTGAGAGTAAAATCTGCGGGGTCAAACTCAGTGTCGGCGCCTGTCAGGCCCAGAGCGGATACGTCCTTTCCGTTCCACAGGAGCCTGGCGCTCCGGAGAGAAACGTATTCTTTGCCTCTGTGGACTCTGGAGAAGGATACGGGGATCCTGTCGTCAATGACGGGATAGTTGTCGGGGCCCGTGTTTTTCCAGGGGGACAGCAGATTGTCTTCAGCCCAGCCCTCGCCGGTCATGACTGCCTTCGATACTCCGTCGCAGATGTCAAAGGTTTCGGGATAATCGTATCCGTCGTTTATACCTGCCATGGGGGCGGAGCAGAAATCGGTGCAGTAGTAGCATCTCATGAACACGGTGCGGGAATCGGCCGCCTGGTAGCCGCCCACTATTCCGCCGGCATAGTCACCGTCTTCCCAGCTCATGCCCGCGGAGCAGTTGTCCGCATAGTAGTTGCTGCTCACCAAGGATGTGTACCCTTCGACGAGGTCAACGAGACCGCCGAGAATGCCGCCCAGATAACAGCTGTTCCCCTCGGAGTCCTCATGGCAAATGTCCACGTAGTTGACCCTGTTGCTTATCACGTCAACGTACCTGGCGTTGCCTACCAGTCCGCCCATGAATAAGCCTTTGCCGCTGATAGAGGTGGAGGTCACCGTGTTGAAATCCGTGTGGGCGGCGAAGGAGCTTTCAACGTTGCCTATGGACTGGCCGACGATGCCGCCTATTTTGGTGTCCACACTGCCGCCGATGAGCTTCATGGAATCGGCAAAGCAGCTGTCAATGTAGTAATGGTTGTTGCCTGCTATGCTGCCAATGCAGGCTCCGTTGGTGTCGGTCAGGGTGAGATCGCTCACCAGACAGCGAACGACATAGCCGACGTTGTGTCCGCAGATGCCGCCCAGATTTGCGTTGAACAGGGTGTTGGTCAATACCACCTCGCTGCCGTTGGGGTCGCCGCAGACGGTGCAGTCGGTGATGGTGGCCTGGTATTCGTTGACGGCCGCCACTACGCCGTTATACCATGCTCTGCTGGAAGCGCTTGAGTTCAGGACGAACTTCAAGCCGGAGATGGTGCCCTTGTTTCCGCCAACAAAGCCGGTTTGGTCCAAACCTCCCTCCCAATCTCCGGTGGCAGACATATCCATGCCGATAATAGTGGCGCCGTTGCCCTCTATGGTCACGCCCTCCGCTACCCTTTTAATGGGCGTCCAGTCCAGGCCGGTCAGGTCAAAGACGCCGCTGAGGGTGATGTCTTCATTAACGGTGGTGCCGCACAGCTCCAGAAGCCCCTCCACGGTGGTAATGGTCCTGGCTCCCGCCGCCGAAGAAAGCAGCAGAGCGAAGAGGACCGGCACAAGCCACATATGTCCGATACGTTTTTTCATGATAACTCCTTAATGTGAAGCGGGCCCTGCAGAGTGAAGAGCGCGCTGGCTGTATGGGTGCTAATTCTATTATAGCAGATTTGGGGGTTATTTGACGGGTCATTTGAGTTTTCCAGGGGAAAAACTCTTTTGTCATCTCTGCGCAAACTTCGGGGTCCCCGAAAAATCGCAGATTTTTGGGGGTGAAAAACGGCACATGTCAAATGCTCTGCATTTGGCCGTTTGCGCTTTGAGATCAAGGCCGGGCCCGTTTGTCTTAGTGATTTGTCAAACTAAGTGCAACAGTTTTGGATTTCGAGGTCCCACAGAAACTGAGCAGAACGAAATTTAAGAACCTTACGAGGCCTGGCGTTGATGAGCGCCAGGTTTCGTTGTAATGTAGCTGGTGCGACACGGGAA
>JAFZNQ010000075.1 GCA_017552965.1 Abditibacteriota bacterium
CAGGGTCTGGCTGCCCGTAAAGCTCAGGCCTTCTTCTGTCACCAGGGCTCCCTTCGGGGCACTCCCTTTTCCTCTATTTCCTTTTTGGCTGCCGCCGCCGTGTCGGCGGGGCTGAAGGCTCCGTAGGCCCTGTAGAGGAGCCCGAGGCCTTCGTCGGTGTATATGGTGTTGGGCGAGAAATAAGGCGCGTCAAAGGTCTCGTCCAGCGTGGCCTTGCCCGGCTTGAAGCCCAGCAGCTCTCTCCGTCCGGTCTTTTCGGGCTTCACGCTGCCCAGGGGGAGCCATTCAAAGGGGCGGGCTAAGATCTCCTTCACCGTGTCCTCCTGGTTGAAGCCGTTGGGGCAGGCCTCGCTTTTGTTGTTGAAACGGTAATAATGGAACTGCCGGGGGCTGCCCAGAGGCACTGTGGCGGTGCGGACGCCGGGCATGGACATATAGCCCCGGGGCACGTTTGCCTTCAGCCAGTCCGCAGCGTAAACCAGCCAGCTGTTGCGGTATTCCTCGGAGCAGTTGGCGAACCAGCTGATCTCGTCGGTGCCCCACACGTGGTGGAAGGGCTTCGAGTCGATGCCGCTGAAGAAGTTGTCCACTTCATAGAGCTGGGGGATCACGTCGCACTTCCAGCCTGCCGGGTGTATCCCCGTAGGCATGGTCCCGTAGCCGGCGTCCCCGTGGCCGAAGGCAAAATAGGCCTCGAAGGGCTTCTCGCCGCTCACTGCCCTGATGGGGAAGGCGAAAAAGTCCCACAGATATTTGTCTCCCACCTTGGCGTTGGGAGCGAAGAAGTGGGCGTCGCACAGCACGTAGTGCCTGCGGGCGTGCTCCCGGGCGTATTCCCGCACCATGGAGAGCAGCTTTGTCCACACCTTGCGCCCCTTGTCGTCCCGGCCCACCAGGTCCGCCTGGCCGAAATGGATGGATTCGTAGCCGGCGTCTATGTAGCGCCGGGCCCTGTAATAGAACCACAGCTGGGTCTCCTGCTGTGTCACGTCGGGCACGGAGCCGCCCCCTCCCCACTGGCCGCGGTGAGTGCCGTCGGGGAACAGCATGGCCTCATAGTCAAAATTGCGTTCCTCCGCCGGCAGGCCGAAGGCCTCGAAGACCCAGGCGGGGATGGGGATGTTTTCTACCCCGGCGGGCCTGCCGGACTTTATGGCTTCCGGTCTCTTGCAGGAAAACACCGCTTCAAACACGCAGGCCTGCAGTATGATATCCGGGTCTATGGCGTGTATCCTTTCCGCCACCGCCCGGACCGAAGCAAAGTGGACCTCGTCGTCTGCGGGGCATATCCAGGCCAGGGCCGCCCTGCCGATATACTTGGGCTTCACGTTGGCTACGGCCCGCAGGTTCTCTTCCAGATACGGGTCGCCTTCGTTGCACATGCCGCTCATCAATAGCGCTTTGGAGAGATAGGCCTCCAGAGTCTCGCAGGATATGGTGCCGTCAAAGTCATACACCGAGGCTGATAAAGTGTGTGTCATGATTCCATGTCCTTTATTAATTGTGTCACCGGCTTATTTGGCGCGGCTCAGGCGCCGGGCTTCGGCCTCGGTCACGGCGTAGTTGTAGAGCTTCATGTCCTTTATCAGGCAGCCCTTCAGGCCGTTGCCAAAGTTCAGATTGTTGCCGCTCTCCT
Organism: Abditibacteriota bacterium; assembly: GCA_017552965.1. Classification (NCBI taxonomy): domain Bacteria; kingdom Pseudomonadati; phylum Abditibacteriota; species Abditibacteriota bacterium. The sequence continues at coordinate 1,637 of JAFZNQ010000075.1, forward strand.
TCATGGGACCGCAGGGGATCCGGGAGCGGATCCGGCCGTCCAGCCAGGCGGTCA
>JAFZNQ010000076.1 GCA_017552965.1 Abditibacteriota bacterium
CAGCCGGCTGGCCAACGAGGCGCAGTATTATGCGGGAATGGCGGACTTCATCATCGAGACCAAGGCCAACGGAGCCCTGGGCTGGTGGTTCCCCGGCGGCTACCGGGTGGACGAAATGTCCGACTTCGGCATCACCAACCATGACGGCACCCTCAGGCCCGCGGGAGCCATGATCATGGAAAAATCCCCGCTCATAGTCAAGGGCTTTGACAGCGAGGAGAGGGAAAAAGAAGTCTTTGAGATAGACCGGGACCTCTATCCCTCCGGCTACGCGGGCCTCTTCACAGAATATGCGCCGAAGATAGCCGACAGCTTCATGAGGGGCCGGGAGCCCGTCCTGAAGACTGCCGCCACCGGGACCACCACCGCCACTGTGCCCCGCATCGCCGTGGGCAACACCCCCTACAGGGAGGGCAAAAACCCCATCAAATATCTGTCGTCGGAATTCGACTACGTCAGGACGGGCGACGCCGAGCTCATAGAGTCCGGCTCCTTCACCCTGAAAAAGGGCAGCTCCCCGGTCTTCAAATGCTCCGTGGCCAACACGGACGAGCCCCTGTGGCTCTCCGTAGCCGGCAAGGGCCGGGTCAGCCTGTCGGTCACCTATGACGGACACACGGACTATTATCCCGTCCGAAAGGACGTGCCCATGTTTGAGTCGGCCGTCTTTGACCGGGTGCGCATACAGGGCTCCCCGGAAGAGGTGGTACTGCGGATGCACTGCGAAGGCATAGGCGCCTTCGGCGAGACAGTACGGCTCAGGCTGGAATACAGATAAAGCCTGCGGAACATATTACGGAAAAAAGCAATGAAGCTGACGATACTTTTCGGCCTGACGGCGGCTTTGCTGGCCGCCGCAGTCCTGGCAGCGGGAGCCGCCGAAGGCGGGCAGGGCCGAGAGCGCGACCCCTTTTTGGCATCAAAAATGAAAGTAAAGAAATACGGAGCCATGACCGAGGCGGACATCACCGCCATCCGCCCCATGGGGCGCTTTGCCGATTTTCTCCGGACTCAGATCGAGGGGCTGACGGGCCATCCCGAGGCCCACGGCGCCCCCTTTGACACTCCGGGCTGGAACGCGGACCACATTTATCCCGACCTTCCGCCCGAAGCCCGCTGGGTCCACTATGAGCAAACCGCCTATTGGTGCGACGGCGCCCTGCGCTGCGCCTATCTGGCGGGAGACAGTGAGCTGGCCCAAAGGGCGGAAGCGCCCTACAGACGGTTTTTCGCAGCCGAAGACGCTGCGGGACCGGAGGCCATCCGGACCCCCGCCACAGGCTGGAACAGATGGCCTTACGCCGTGTTCCTTCGGGGCGCGATACCCTATCTGACCAAAAATCCCGATCCGGAAAGCCTGGCCAGGCTGGCCGCATTTTTTGCGGGGGACACAGCCGATTATTCCGATTACCGGGCCATATGCTGCCTGGAGCCCATGCTCTGGGTGTATGAGCAGACCGGGGACCGCCGCCTTTTGAACAGGGCCCAAAAGGCCTATGACAAGTCTCAGAATGCCGGTCTGGACAGCAGCATCGCCAGGATGCTGTCGGACATACCCAGCCACGAGCACGGGGTCTCCCACAACGAAATGTGCAAGATGGCCGCCATCATGTATGACTACACAGGCAACAGGACTTATCTGGAGGCTGTGGAGCATGAGTATCAAAAGCTGGCAAAGCACAGCATACTGGTCAACGGAGTCATCTCGTCTTCGGAGGCCATAGCGGGAAAAGACGCTCTGGCCAGCAACGAGACCTGCAACGTCACCGACCAGATGTGGGCCCTCTCCAAGCTGCTGAGAGCCTCGGGCAAGCCGGAATATGCCGACTGCATCGAAAGGATCTGCTTCAACGCCCTTCCCGGCTGCACTCTGAACGACTTCAGGGGACTGCAGTATTTTTCCTGCCCCAACCAGATACTGGCCGACGGCCACAGCAATCACAACGAAATGTTCAGGAGCCACACCTGGATGAGCTACCGTCCCACTCCCGGCACGGAATGCTGCTCGGGCAACGTGCACCGGGCCATGCCCTGCTATATTTCCTGCATGTGGACGGAAAAGGAGGACGGCGGCGTGTACGCAGCCCTCTACGGCGCTTCGGAATACAGGGCCAAAAACGGCGCGGTGATCACTGAGACTACGGATTATCCCTTTGACGAAACCATCACCTTTACCGTGAAGGCCCCCGCAGAGTTTGACCTGTATCTCAGGGTCCCCGGCTGGTGCGCAGCCCCCGCCCTGACGGTCAACGGAGAAGCCCGCAACGCCGAAAAAGGCAGCTACTTCCCCGTGAGAGTCGGAGACGGTGACAGAGTAGAGCTGCGCCTGCCCATGGAGATCACCCTCTCCCGGTGGCCCGACAACGGAGTGGCCCTCGAAAGAGGCCCCCTGGTGTATTCCCTGGCCATAGAGACCGAGTGGAGCGATGACCCCTCCGACGTGAGATACAGCCCCGATTTCCCTGCGCAGAAGGCCTATCCCGCAAGCCCCTGGAATTACGCCCTTGCCACGGACCTGCCGGACTTCATTGGCAGCATAAAGGTGGTGAAAAAGGACACCCGGGGCATGCCCTGGAGCCCTGACACCTGCCCCATAGAGCTCTTCGCTCCCGCCAGGCGGGTCCCCGGGTGGAAGGCCGTCAAGCGCAGGGAGGTCATCGGTTATTTCCCGGTGGCAGGCAAGCCGGGACTGCAGCCCGTAAAGAAAACCGGCGATTTTACCTTTACGCCTCCCCTGCCCTCTGCCGGGGTCAGAGCGGCCGGCAAAAAGCAAAAGACCGAGACCGTGAGGCTCATCCCCTACGGAGCGGCCAAGCTGAGGATCACCATATTTCCGGAGCTTTCATTTGACAGCCCCGGGACCGGCGCGGAAGCCCCGGAGGCGGCCCGGGACGACCGGATACCTTACGCGGATATCAATTGACGGCGAAAGGGCAGCCGGCGCTCTGACGACGGATATCTTATGAGTATATATATAATATTTTTCCTTATCCTTGCCGCCCTCCCCCTGAGGGCGGCGGTCCGCTGCAGGACCGGTATCTATTCCGGCTGCGAAGAGGACGGCGTCCTGTGCTTCAGGGGCATCCCCTACGCCCAGAGCCCCGTGGGCAGTCTGAGGTTCCGCCCGGCGGAGCCCCTTGCCCCCGGCAACCGGTCCTATGACGCGGTCCGCTGCGGCGACGCCAGCCTGCAGCCCGCACCCACCCCCAACAGACAGAGCGAGGACTGCCTGTGGCTCAACCTGTGGACCTCCAAAAACGCTCACCATAGCCCCAAGCCCGTCATGGTCTTTGTCCACGGCGGGGCCTTTGTGACGGATTCGGCAGCCATGGACATCTACAGCTGCGCGGGGCTGGCAAAGAGCTTTCCGGACATGGTGTTCGTCTCGGTGGAATACAGACTGGGTCTGCTGGGCTTCGGCGACTTTCGCTCACTGGAAGGCCTCGCGGGAGAAGCCTGCCCGGTGCCCGGCATCTCCGACGTCATATGCGCTCTGACATGGATCAGGGACAACGCAGAGGCCTTCGGAGGCGACCCGGACCGGGTCACCCTCTTCGGCCAGTCCGCCGGAGCGGTGATCATCAGCCTGCTGCCCCTGTTTTCCGAAGCCCGGCCCCTGTTCCGCAGGATGATCCTCCAGAGCGGCTCCCCCTCCCTGGTCATGACCCCGGAAAAGGCCGCAGCAGCCCTGAGCAGCTTCATGCGGCAGACAGGCTGCGGCAGCCGGGAGGACCTGGAGCGGCTGCCGGATGAGGCCTTCCGGACCTTCGCCGAGTGCGCCCCCGTCCTGGGCTGCGGAGCTCTGCCCGATACCATAGGCGAGATCTACGCCCGGGCGGCGGAGCCCGCCTGCACGGACAAAGACCTTATGACCGGCACCAATACAGACGAGATGGACTACTTCGTCATGCTCATGGGCAGGGACCGGGGGCGCCGGCTGCAGGAAAAAGCCCACGCCCGCAGGCTGGCCCTGCTGCCCCCGGAGCTGAGGCGGCGGGCGGAGGCGGTCTATTCCCCGGAGCGTTTTCCCGACCCCGCAGAGGCAGCCTGCCGCTTCGCCGGCGACGCCCTGTTTCACATCCCAGCCCGGACCCTGCTGCAGGCCCGGCCCGGAGGGCGCAGCTATCTCTATTCCTTCCGCATCCCCTCGGGCAAGCCGGGCGTCAGAGCCTGCCACGCCGTGGAGCTGTCCTACGTCTTCGGCACCTCCCGCTACGGCTACGGGGGCAGGGATATGGATATGGGCATATCCCGCAGGATGCAGGAGCTGTGGACCTCCTTTGCCCGATGCGGCAGGCCCGTCTCCCAAAGCCTGGAGGCCCCGGAATACGCTTCCGGCAGGCTGCTGGCCATAGACCCGGAGGGACTGCGGACAGAAAAGGCGGCCCCCGTCCCGGAGGGACCGGAAGCTCTGGCCTTTGTCCCGATTCTGGACGCGGGCCTCATGTGACAGCCTTGAAGAAAAAACCGATATATGGTAAAATAAAAATAGTATATTTCAGGACGAGGACGTGTTATGAATAAGAGAACCCCTACCCCCGGCAACAGCATAGCCGTAGTGATCAGGTACCCCCAGAACAGCAGCGCGCTGTCGGAGATCGTCAGAGTCATCGAACAGAACAACGGCTCCCTGGGTCCCATCGACATAGTGGAATCCGAAAGAGTGACCGTCACCAGAGAGTTTGCCGTCAACCTGGTGAGCCCCGATGACGCTGAGCCTCTGGTCAACGCTCTCAAAGAGATCAAAGACGCGGAGGTCATTGAAGGCTGGGACAGAGTATTCCAGATGCATTACGGAGGCAAGATCGACGTGGTCAGCAAGGCGCCTCTCCAGGACTTTGACGACCTGTCCATGGCCTACACTCCCGGCGTAGCCAGAGTGTGCAAGGCCATCGAAGCCGAGCCGGAAAAGGCCTTTGACTTCACCATCCGCCAGAACACCGTGGCCGTGATCACCGACGGCACCGCCGTACTGGGCCTGGGCAACATAGGCGCCGTGGCCGGGCTGCCCGTCATGGAAGGCAAGGCCGTCCTCTTCAAGGAATTTGCCGGCGTCAACGCTTTTCCCGTGTGCGTCAACACCACCGACCCCGAAGAGCTGGTGAAGATCTGCGCCGCCATCAGCGGCACCTTCGGCGGAATCAACCTGGAAGACATATCCTCCCCCCGCTGCTTCATGGTGGAGAGAGAGCTGCAGAAGCTGGTGGACATCCCCGTATTCCACGATGACCAGCACGGCACCGCCACCGTAGCCACCGCCGCCTTTATCAACGCCATCAAGGTCAGCGGCAAGGATCCCAAAAACATGCGCATGGTGGTGTCCGGAGCCGGAGCCTCCGCCCTGGCCTGCACCAGAGCCATCAGCGACATGGGCATCGGAGACGTGGTGCTCTGCGACCGCAAGGGCGCCATATATGACGGACGCCCCGGCATAGAGAAGGACGAGCCCAAGCTGTGGGCCTCCAAAAAGTTCAACAAGGAAAATCTCAAGGGCTCCCTCAAGGAAGTCATAAAGGGCGCCGACATGTTCCTGGGTCTCTCGGCCCCCAACATGCTCACCGGCGAGGATATCCGCACCATGAACGACAAGCCTATCGTGTTCGCCATGGCCAACCCCACTCCCGAGGTATGGCCCGAGGAATGCTACGGCTATGCCTCCGTGGTAGCCACCGGACGCAGCGATTATCCCAACCAGATCAACAACGTGCTCTGCTTCCCCGGCCTCTTCAGGGGTCTCCTGGAAGCCGGCGCCAAGCAGGTCACCAGAGAGATGCAGGCCGCGGCGGCCAAGGCCATCGCCTCCTGCGTGGAAGAGCCCACTGCCGAGAACATTATGCCCAGCGCCTTTGACCCTCACGTGGCCGAATCCGTATGCGAGGCTGTGAAGGAGTGCGCTCTGGATGAAAAGGCAGCCAAAACGCCTATCTTCTTCGATTTCAGCATCTAAAAGCACGGGGGCTGCGACGCAGCCCCCTCTTTATCTCAGATTTTTTTAATATCCTCTTGCCATAAGCTTTTGATTATGGTATAATATTATTTGCGTGACCATATTTCACGCAGATTCCCATAGATCCAACGGAGGACCGCCATGGCAAAGAAATCCAGCGGTGACGTCAGAATAGTCATCAATCTCGCTTGCGACGAATGCAAGAGAAAGAATTATACCACCACCAAGAACAAGAGAAACGATCCCAACAGACTGGAGCTCAAGAAGTACTGCAAGTGGTGCAAGAAGGTCACCAATCATCGGGAAAGCAAATAATCTGCATTTTGGTCCCGCGTCCGTTTGACACGGCTCCAAAAATCTGTTATAATATATAATTGCTGCCTACGCAGCACGACGCAGGGGTGTAGCTCAGTTGGTAGAGCGTCGGTCTCCAAAACCGAATGTCGCGGGTTCGAATCCTGTTGCCCCTGCCAATTCTTTTTTTATGGAGCTTTTTATATGGCTGGCAATAACCAACAGAAAAAGGCAACTGAAAAGACTTCGGAAGACGGAGCCATGAAAAGGCTCGGCAAGTTTCTGAAGGAATCATACACCGAAACCAGATTCAAAACCACCTGGCCCACAAAAGATGAGCTGAAGCACCTGACTGCGGTCGTCCTCATGGCGGTCATCCTGTCCGGTCTGTATTTCGGCGGTCTGGACGCCATCTACGGTGTGATCATCAGAAAGATAGCCCATCTCTAGGATATTCCGCGAATGAAAACTACAAACTGGTACGCACTGCAGGTGTTTACGAGTCACGAAGACAAGGTCAGGAACACTCTTCAGCAAAAGATAGACGCTCTTCCCGCCACCGAAGAGGACAGGCTCAGACCCTGCAGGGAAGACATCCTCGAAGTTTACGTTCCCAAAAAGACCGTGCACAGAAGACGGGACGGCAAGGTCCGCGAAGCCGAGGTCAAGCTGTATCCCGGCTACGTGTTCGTCAACGCCAACATCAAAAAGCCCAGCGTCTGGCACGTGATCAACGACACCGAAGGAGTCATAGGATTCGTGGGCAGCGGCATTATGGGCGAGCCCATCGATGACAGCGAGATAGACGCTATCAAAAAATCCGTGTCCGATACCAGAGACGAGCCCGACTGCAAGCTCAAGGTGGGCGAGACCGTGAAGATCAAGAGCGGCCTTTTTGCAGGCTATTCGGGCATCATAGACGAGATCAATATACACAAGATGGAGGCAGTGCTGCTCATAGACATGAACGGCAATCAGCGCCGCCTGACCATCAGCTACGATTTACTGGAAAATTAGTTATTTTACGTAGGAGGGACCAGTTCCCGTTTCACTGCAAGAAATATCCCTACGGTATGTGGAGGACAACAAATGGCAAAGAAGATCGCCGGCATAGTCAAGCTCCAGCTTGCCGCCGGAAAAGCAACCCCTGCCCCGCCGGTAGGACCCGCTCTGTCACCCTATGGGATCAACATGATGGAGTTCATCAAGAGCTACAACGAAAAGACAGCTTCCATGATGGGCGACACCATCCCCGTGGTCATCACCATCTATGAAGACAGGACCTATACCTATATCACCAAGACTCCCCCTGCCGCCGTCATGCTCAAGAAGGCTGCCGGCATAGAAAAGGCCTCGGGCGAGCCCAACAAGACCAAAGCCGGCTCCATCACCAGAGCCCAGCTCAGAGAGCTGGCCGAGAAGAAGCTGCCGGACCTCAACACCGACGACGTGGAAGCCGCCATGAACACCCTGGCGGGCACCGCGAGAAGCGCCGGCATCACCATCACAGACTGACGAACATCAAGCAGCCGGGAGACCGCAAGGTCGTGAGCCGCATTTGCGGACTGCATAACGGAGAAATAACATGGCATTAAAAGGAAAAAGATATCAGCAAGCTGCCGACACCGTAGGCAAGAATGCCCCCCTGCCTCCCCTGGAGGCCCTGGAATTGGTAAAAAAGGCCGCCACGGCCAAGTTTGACGAGACCATAGACGTAGCCATCAAGTTGGGCGTTGACCCGAGACAGGGCGACCAGATGGTCAGAGGCACCGCCAATCTGCCCTTCGGCACCGGCAAGATCCGCAAGGTAGCCGTCATCACCAAGGGCGACAAGGTCCAGGAAGCTCTGGACGCCGGCGCCGACACCGTAGGCGGCGAAGAGCTGGTCAAGGAGATCCAGGGCGGCTGGATGGACTTCGAAGTCCTGCTGGCTACCCCCGACGTCATGGCCCTGGTAGGCAAGCTGGGCTCCATCCTGAGAGCCAAGATGCCCTCCAAGAAGGCCGGCACCGTAGCCCCCAACATCGGCGAAGTGGTCAAGGAGATCAAGACCGCCAGCCGTGTGGAATACAGAGTGGAAAAGGCGGGCATCATCCATGCCCCCATCGGCAAGGCTTCCTTTACCGCCGAGCAGCTGACCGAGAACCTGCTCACCCTGGTGGGCGCTCTCATCAAGGCCAAGCCTGCCAGCGCCAAGGGCAAGTATATAATCAGCATATTCGCGTCTTCCACTATGGGACCCAGCGTCTCCATAGACACCAACGAAGCCGCCAAGCAGGCAAAGAAATAATTTTTCAGCATATCGCTGACTTTTATCTGCGTAAGTGCCGTAGACAGTTGGGACCCCAAAGGTTTAAATCATCCAGCCGAGGAAAGTACGTAGCTCATAGAATCCTGAGCTGTTTTTTTCGGAAAACAGCTTTTTATAAGCATACGGCACAAACGTAATTCTTACAAGGAGGTTATCCATGAAGGACTTCTCAAGAACACCGCGTCCCGAAAAGGTGGAGGCAGTCAACAATATCAGAGAGATACTCGAAAACAACTCTGTCATCCTGACTGACTTCAACGGTATCGACGTGGAGGGAATGGCTTCTATCAGGAAGAAGCTCAGGGAAACGGGCGGCACCTACAAGGTAGTCAAGAACACCCTGCTCACCATCGCTGCCACCGGCACCGATGCCGAAGCTGCCGTCAAGGACCTGGCCGGCTCCACAGCCATAGCCTATTCTCCCGACGATCCCGTGGCCCTGGCCAAAGCTCTCTCGGAGTTTACCAAGGGACCCAAGCCCGTAGTCATCAAATGCGGGTACGTGGAAGGTGCCGTACTTGACAGCGATCAGGTCACAGAGCTGAGCAAGATCCCGTCCAGGCTGGAGCTTATCGCTTCCATCATCGGCGGAGTCGAGGCTCCTCTGTCCGGTATCGTGGGCACCCTGAACTCCATGCTGGGAGACGTGGTGTGGACTCTCGAGGCGATCATAGACAAAAAAGAAAGCGCATAATTGCGCGCGACCAACCCCAATATCAAATTTTAAAAAGCGAGGATTTTAAAAATGGCAAACATTGCTGAAATAGTTGACATCATCAAAGGAATGACCGCTCTGGAGCTCAAGGAGCTCAAGGATGCTCTGCAGGAAGAGTTCGGCGTCACCGCCGCTGCTCCCGTAGTAGCCGTAGCCGGCGGAGCTGCCGCTCCCGCCGAGGAAGCCGAGGAAAAGACCAGCTTTGACGTACTGCTGGCCAGCGTAGGCGACAAGAAGATCAACGTGATCAAGGTCGTCCGCGAAGTGACCGGTCTGGGTCTGAAGGAAGCCAAGGAAGTGGTCGACGGCGCTCCCAAGAACGTCAAGGAAGGCGTGACCAAGGAAGAAGCCGAAGAGATCAAGGGCAAGCTGGAAGAAGCCGGCGCTACCGTCGAATTAAAGTAATCTCGCTGCACATGCGACACGCGGGGTCCCCGTGACCCCGCACTTATTTTCAATAAAGAATCATCTCATCTACGGACAGGATTTTGAAGATCAACGTCATAGCAAAATATAACCGCTAAAAACACTGGACTTACGCGCAAACGCATAGTTTAACTTCAGTGTTTTTTGTCGTATATAGAGACACGCCCCTTTATTATGCTTTGTGTTTATATTTCAGGAGGTCAGGATTGAAGGAAATACAACATAAGACCAAACGAACCCTGATGGAAAACAACGTTCCGAACATGGTCGAGCTGCAGCTTGAATCCTATAAATGGTTTCTCGAAAAGGGCATCAAGGAGCTGTTCCGAAGCTTTTCCCCTATCAAAGACCATCAGGACAGCAAATACTCTCTTGAATTTTTAGACTATGAGCTGGACAAGCCCAAGTTTACCGAAGCCGAATGCCGTTACAGAGACAACTCTACCTACGAAGCCCCTATCAAGATCAAGGTTCAGCTCACCGTAAAGGACGATGACGGCAACATAAAAGAGATACTCCCCGAAAAGCTGTATTTTGGCGAGCTGCCCATCATGACCGACAAAGGCACCTTTGTGATCAACGGCGCCGAGCGGGTCATCGTGTCTCAGCTGACCCGTTCCCCGGGAGCATATTTTGAGGACAACATCGATATATCCGGCACCATGCTCTATACGGGCCGCATCATCCCCGGCAACGGCTGCTGGCTGGAAGTGGAGACCGACGCCAGGAGCACCATGCAGGGCAAGCTGGCTCAGTCCGACAAGTTCCCTCTCACGGTCCTGCTCCGGGCTCTCAGCGCTCTCGACGAAGCCTGTCCCGTGTATCTGCCTTCCCTGATAGGCACAGAGCTCAAAAAGAACATAGACAATCCCATCCCCGGCCGGCCGCCGCTGGTGGACATCAGCAAAAAACGGACCAAGAAAAAGATCTTCACCAAGACCGATTATGAAGAGGTCCGCAAGGCCCTGTCGGCTCTGTACAAGGATGAGACCCTGCCCTTCAAGGACTACGTCCTCAGCCCCGACTATATCTACGACAAGGAGCTGGGCAGATCCACCTCCACCACTCTGGACATCCTGAACATCTTCGGCGAGAAGATATATCTCCCCGTAGAGCAGATGTGCAGGTGCAGGACCTTTCACTACGTGGGCGCCGACGGCCAGAAGGAATACGACATAGTCATCCCCGCCAAGGATCCCGCCAACAAGTATTATGAAAAGAAGCTGAGAGTCTTCCGCAAGGATCTCTGTCAGGGCGACGCCTCCAAGCTGTACAAAAAGGCCGGCAAGGCCATCACCGACGCCGACCTGGACAAGATCCGCGAAGACGCCGAGAGGACCACTCACCGCAAGAGAGAATTCTCCATCGAGGACTACCGCCCGGTGGAGACCATCGTGGTCAAAAACGGCATGATAGAGACAGCGGACCCCTCCCTGACAGTGGCCGAGATCGAAAAGGACGGCTCCGCCAAGGTCCTCTGCCCGGCAGGCGAGCTGATAGACCGGGAGACCGCCCGGACCATCTACGAGACCGGCACCAGCTTCATACAGGTCTACAAGGTGGATCCTTATATCGGAGAGACCCTGAAGACCGAGCAGCACAAGAGCTACGCCGGCTACCGGGTCAGCGCCAAGAGCCACGAGATCGCCGATGCGGACGAAGCCATCAGCAACTTCTACATTTACATGAACTCCAACAAGAGCACCGTAGAAGACCGGGCTTCCTCCATGGCCTATCTCAAGAACTACCTGTTCGACAACAGGCGTTATGACCTGGGCACCGTAGGCAGATACAAGATCAACAAAAAGCTCCTGCTGGACCTGCCCGAGTTCTCCAACGAGTGCATGGAGCCCACCCGCTCCATCACCAGAGACGACCTGGTGCAGCTGATCAAATACATCATCAGCCTGAATCAGGACGGCCAGATAGTATATCTCTTTGACGCCGACGCCAGAGACAAGGCTCTGGAAGCAGTGGACGAATATATCGGCGCCGAAGCCAAAAAGACCAGGGACGCCAGAGACAGAGAGCTGCAGTCCCGCATCCCCGGCACCCGTCTCAGCAAGCTGTACCGCTTCAGACAGATGTTTGCCGAATGCCGCAAGGGCTACATGTTCACCCATGACGATTACAGAGAATTCGTGGACATAGCCAAAGAGATACCCTACGGCGACGTACACATCGACGCTCTCATCAGCGACTCTCCCGAGACCCTCACGGACCAGTGCGCCATCAGGGTCAAGGCCTGCGTCACCGACGAGATCGACCACCTGGAAAACAAGCGTGTCCGCTCGGTGGGCGAGCTGCTGCAGGACCAGCTCCGCAGCGGCTTCAACAAGCTGCAGAAGGTGTGCCAGGAAAAGATGGGGCATCCCGGCAATCAGAACAACGGCAAGGGCCCGGACAAGGTCACCCCGGGGTATCTGATCACCAACAAGCCCATCACCTCTGCCATACGCAGCTTTTTCGGCAGCAGCCAGCTGTCCCAGTTCATGGACCAGACCAACCCTCTGGCAGAGCTGACACACAAGAGACGTCTTTCCGCTCTGGGCCCCGGCGGTCTCAGCCGCCAGAGCGCCAAGCTGGAGGTCAGGGACGTTCACAGCTCCCACTACGGCCGCATCTGCCCCGTAGAGACCCCCGAAGGTCCCAACATCGGCCTCATCGGCTCCATGGCCATCCAGGCCAAGATAGACGAGTTCGGCTTCCTGAAGACTCCCTACAGAGTAGTCAAAAACGGCCGGATCACGAATGAGATAAAGGAGCTCTCTGCAGACGACGAGACCAACGAATACATAGCCACGGCCAACACCCGGACCAACGACGACGGCGAGTTCATCGACGATCACGTGAACGTCCGCTACAACGGCAACTACAAGACCGTGGACAAGAGTCAGATCACTCTGATAGACGTGTCGCCCAATCAGATCATGTCCGTGGCGGCCAACCTCATACCGTTTATAGAGAACGACGACGCCAACAGAGCCCTGATGGGCTCCAACATGCAGCGTCAGGCCGTGCCTCTTCTCCGCCCCGGCGCGCCCATAGTCCGCACCGGCGTGGAGGCCAGGACGGCCCACGACTCCGGAGTGGAGATGCTGGCCCGCAGAGCCGGCAAGGTGGTATGGACCAGCAGCAGATGGATACTGGTCAAGCCCCAGAACGACTCCTCCAAGGACACCTACACCGTGTATTCGCTGCTCAAGGAAGGCGACAGTGTCCAGGCCAAGGAAGCGGTGGTCAAGCTGGCAGTAGCCAGGACCCGCGACAAGAACAGCCTGTTCAGGGACCTGGAGCCCTCTGATGAGATCCTGGCCCCCGCCAAGCGGGCGGGACAGGTGTCCGTCATCAGCCTGGACGGCCGGGCCACTATCGTGGTCACTCCCTCCGAGCTGGAGCCTGCGGAGACCATCTTTGCCGACGACAGCTATCTGAAGGGCGTCTCTGCCGGCGACCTGGTGGTGGACGGCAAGGTGTATGACGGCAAGGATCTGGAGCCCAAAAAGGACGCCGAGTTCGGCGACACCATTGCCTTTGATACGGCTGACCAGAACGTCCCCGACGGCAAGGTGGTATCCATAGACCGGATGTCCGCCGTGGACGAAGAAGGAATGGAGACAGTGTGCTGGAAGCTGACGGTGGAGGAGTGCGACTTCTATCCCGTGGAGCCCAGGATCATCCGCTCCACCTTCCCTGCTGAGCACTCCATATTCAAGGTCAACGACTACTCTGCCAAATCCGTATCCGCCGGCACGGGCACAGGTCCCGACGGCCGCATAAAGGTCCGGCAGATCGAGTCGCTCAAATACAGCTTCGAGGTCTTCGTCTGCGACGACTACAGGCTGTACAACATGGTCCGCTCCAACCAGAACACCTGCATCAATTCCAGACCCGCAGTCCGCACCGGCGACAGGGTCAGGACCGATCAGCTGCTGGCAGACGGCCCCTGCACCGACAAGGGCGAGCTGGCTCTGGGCCAGAACGTCATGGTGGCCTTTATGCCCTGGAACGGCTTCAACTACGAGGACGCCATCCTGCTGAATCAGCGTCTGGTCAAGGACGACATGTTCACCTCGGTCCACATCGAACGCTATGAGACCGAGGCCAGAGACGCCAAGATGGGCGCCGAGGAGATCACCAGAGACATACCCAACACCGGCGAGGATGCGGTCAAGAACCTGGACAAGAACGGCATCATCAAGATAGGCGCCGAGGTCCACGCAGACGACATCCTGGTGGGCAAGATAGCCCCCAAGGGACAGATAGAGGAGACCGGCGCGTCCCGGCTCATCAGCCAGATATTCGGTACCAAGGCGGACACGGTCAAGGACGTGTCCCTGAAGCTCCCTCACGGGGAGTCCGGCACCGTAGTGGACGTGAAGATCTTCTCCAGATTCAAGTACAAGTGCTCCAATCCGGACTGCAACAAGATCCATGAGTTCAGCAAGAAGCCCGAGGACACCTCCGCTCTCACCTGCGACAGGTGCGGCAGCCCTCTGCTGGAAGACAAGCTCAAGGATGCAGACGAGCTCAGCGCCGGCGTGAATCAGCTGGTCAGAGTATATATAGCCCAAAAGCGCAAGATCATGCAGGGCGACAAGATGGCGGGACGCCACGGCAACAAGGGCGTCATCTCCAACATCCTGCCCGAGTGCGACATGCCCTATCTGCCCGACGGGACTCCCGTGGACATAGTGCTGAACCCTCTGGGCGTGCCTTCGCGTATGAACATAGGACAGATACTGGAGACCCACCAGGGTATCGCAGGCGACTATCTGGGTCTGAAGTTCAAGAACCCCATTTTCCAGGGCTCCCGCGAGGCCGAGATCATAGCCGACCTCATAGTCATGACCAACCTCAAAAAGCTGAGAGTGCTGAAGGAATACCTGGCAGAGCTGGGTCTGGACAGACAGATCAACGTCACCGAAGCGGAGATCAAGGCCGCCGTCAAGCAGGCCGTGGACAATCTCGAATCCATGACCGCCGACAACATCAAGGCCAACGCCTCCGAGCCGGTGGACGCCCTCTATAACAGGCTCCTGGACGACGTCAGAAGCTACCTGAAGAGCGGTGCCATGACCCCGGTGGACCTGGAGGAATTCAGCCAGAAGCTGGGCGGCGCCCCCGTGCTGTCCCCCGAGCTGTGCGACGAAGTCGCCCGGATGATGAAGCTGGAGTGGTCACTGGACAAATTTGCCGAAAAGCCCTCCGCTGAGCTCACCGACGCGGACAAGGCCGAGATGACAGTCATCAACGCCCAGATCAAGGTCATCAGGACCAAGATCGAGGAGGAGGCCGTCATTCCCGAGGACTACGACTACGAAGAGCTCATCTCCATCATAGAGGACACCGTCACCAGACGGGTGGGCTTCAAGGCCGAGATGGCCAAGACCGACCTCTACGACGGCAGGACCGGCGAAAAGATGGAGCAGCCGGTAGCAGTAGGCATCATATACATGCTGAAGCTCTCTCACCTTGTGGACGACAAGATCCACGCCAGAGCCACCGGCCCCTATTCGCTGGTCACTCAGCAGCCTCTGGGCGGCAAGGCCCAGTTCGGCGGCCAGAGATTCGGCGAGATGGAAGTCTGGGCTCTGGAAGCCTACGGCGCGGCTTACACCCTGCAGGAGATACTGACCATCAAGTCCGATGACGTTACGGGCAGAGTCAAAGCCTTTGAGTCCATAGTCAAGGGCAGGACCCTCAACGATCCGGGCATCCCCGAATCCTTCAAGATCCTGGTGAACGAGCTGCAGGCTCTGTGTCTCAAGATCACCGTGGAGGACTCGGACAAGAGCCCCATCGATCTCAGGTCCAACGAAGAGGACAGCAAAGAGTTCTTCAGTAACTTTGAATACAATTTTGGCAAATAAGGTGGACCGGGCTGCCGGCGCAGCCCGGAAGGATATGTGAATATGATAGACTCTACTCAATTCAAACTTATCAAAATAGGCATCGCATCCCCGGAAGACGTGATAGAGTGGGCCCGTGGTCCCCAGAACGAGGTGACCAAGCCCGAGACTATCCAGTATTCCAGCTTCAAGCCTGTTCCGGACGGGCTGTTTTGCGAGAGGATATTCGGGCCTACCAAGGACTACGAATGCCATTGTAAGCGTTATAAGAAGATAAAATACAAGGGACAGACCTGCCCCAACTGTCAGGTGGACGTCACCACCAGCAAGGTCCGCCGCGAGAGGATGGGCTACATCAAGCTGCTCTGCCCCGTGTCTCACATATGGTACCTGAAGACCGTGCCCAGCCCCATCAGCCTGCTGTTGGACATGCAGACCAAGAATCTGGAGCACGTGCTCTATTACAGGGAATACCTGGTCACCCACGCTGACACCGACCAGATAGAACAGCTGATGCCCCTGATCAACAAGGCCATCGACATGTTCCGCGACAGCGTCAATGCAGAGTGCGAGCAGGATATAGAGGACCTGAAGGAAGCCTACGGCGACGAGGCCGATCCCGAGAAGCTGCAGGATCAGATCAGGGCCTTCGAGGAGTTTCACACCAAGAAGATCCACGATCTGGAAAAGGGCAGAGAAGTCCTGGAATCCAAGAAAGAAAGAGACGTCATAGAGAGCGACGATTACGGCTACTTCAAGAAGCTGCGCGATCAGGTCAACAACCGGGAGCTCATGGGCGACGACGCCGTGGATCTCTACAGATTTTTCCGCGCCGACATAGGCGCCGAAGCGGTGAAGACCCTGCTCAAAAAGCTGGATCTGAAGGGGCTGAGAGAGTCCATCGTCAGAGAGATACAGTCCTCCGCCGGCTCCGGCAAGCAGATCAAACTCATCAAGCGGCTGGAGGTCATAGACAGCTTTCTGGAATCAGGCTCCAGGCCCGAGTGGATGATACTGGAAAACATCCCGGTGATCCCGCCCGACCTCAGGCCCATGGTCCAGCTGGACGGCGGCAGATTCGCCACCTCCGACCTGAACGACCTGTACAGGAGAGTCATCAACCGCAACAACACTCTCAACAAGATCATCACGGCCAAGGCGCCCCAGATCATGGTCAACCACCAGAAGAACCTCATACAGGAGGCTGTGGACGCCCTGATAGACAACGACAGAAAGCAGCGCAAGGTCAACGGCTCCAACGGCAGGGCCCTGAAGTCCCTGTCCGACATGCTCAAGGGCAAGGAAGGCCGGTTCAGAAAGAACCTGCTGGGCAAGAGAGTCGACTATTCCGGACGCTCCGTGATCGTTGTCGGCCCTTCCCTGAAGATATATCAGTGCGGCCTGCCCAAGGAAATGGCTCTGGAGCTCTTCAAGCCCTTTGTCATGAAGGAGATGGTCAAGAGAGGCCTGGTCTCCAACATCAAGCTGGCCAAGAAGTCCATCGACAGGATGGACCCCACCGTGTGGGATCCCCTGGAAGAGGTCATCAGCGAGCATCCCGTGCTGCTGAACAGGGCCCCCACCCTGCACAGACTGGGCATACAGGCCTTTGAGCCCATTCTTGTGGACGGCAAGGCCATCCAGCTGCATCCGCTGGTGTGCGCCGCCTTCAACGCCGACTTTGACGGCGACCAGATGGCAGTCCACGTGCCTCTGTCCGCAGCCGCCCAGGCCGAAGCCCGGACTCTGATGCTGGCCAGCCACAACCTGTTCTCGCCGGCCAACGGCAAGCCCATCGTGGCTCCTTCTCAGGACGTGGTCCTGGGCTGCTTCTACGTGACCATGCGCAGCAACAAGTGGGCCCTCAAATACGCCGACAAGGACACCTACGGCGAAGACGGAGAGCTGGTGGCAGGAGCCGGACAGACCTACGTAGTGAAGGACGGGCAAAACAGGAAGTGCCGCTTCTTTGCCAATCCCAAGGACGCCATGCTCTGCTACGAGACAGGCAACATCGACATACACGAGCCCATCTGCGTGCGTATGACTCTGGACGGCAGGACCATGCTGAGAGTCATCACCGCCGGCCGCCTCATATTCAACAGCATACTGCCGGACAATATGGGGTATATAGGCACGCCTTTCGTCAAGGGCGACCTGTTTGAATACGACCCGGGCCAGAGGCTGGCTCTTGACAGCAAGGACCAGCAAAACGTCACCGAGGGCAAGGAGCCCGAATCCAACGAAAAGGTGGCCATAGGCAAAAAATGGTGCGGCAGCCTCATCACCGAATGCCACGAGCGCAACGGCCATGACGTCACCGTCACCTTCCTGGACGCCATGAAGGCCCTGGGCTACAAATATGCCACCAAGGCCGGCATGAGCATAGCCATCACCGACATGGATATCACCTCCGACAGAGAGACCATCCTGAAGGACACGGAGGCGGAGGTCAACCGCATCAACATGAACTTCAATGCAGGTATGGTGTCCGCCCAGGTCAGAAGAGAGAGCGTGCTCCAGAGATGGCTGAACGCTCAGGAGGACATAGGCAAGTCCCTGATCGAAGGCATCGAGCAATTCAACCAGATAGCCATCATCACCATGTCCGGAGCCCGCGGCTCCACCAAGCAGATATCCCAGCTGGCCGGTATGCGCGGACTCATGTCCGACCCTATGGGCAACGCCATTGAGGACATGCCCGTCAAGAGCAACTTCCACGAAGGACTCTCGGTACTGGAATACTTCGTCTCCACCCACGGCGCCAGAAAGGGTCTGGCCGACACCGCTCTGCGAACGGCCGACGCCGGCTATCTGACCCGCCGTCTGGTGGACGTGGCCCAGGATGTGATCATCCGCGAGGATGACTGTCACACCGACCAGGGCATCTCGGTGAAGCCCCTCTTTGACGACGAAGGCAACATCATCGAAGAGATGGAGGAGCGCATCAAGGGACGCACCGCCCTCCGCAACATAGGCGACCCCAACTTATACACCGTGGACGAAAATGTGTATATGTTCCTGGAGCCTGTGCTGGAGACCAAAAAGCGGGCGGTGGACGACCCCGAAAAGGCCATCGAAGCCGAGCTGGAGCGCCTGACCGAGGAGATCAACGGCCAGACCTGGACTTCTCCCGAGGACAAGCAGGAAGCCCTGGCTCAGGCGGAGGAAGAGGCCAAAAAGGCCGGCTACACCCTGACAGATCAGTGGTCCACCCGGGATTCGGAGCCTGTCTATATCAGAGAGAGCCGGCTGGCAGAATGGTTTGCCGCCTCGGACAAGTTTGATTGGTCCGACGGCAAGGTGGTCTTCAGGGAGACCGGCGAAGTCGTACCCGACGGCTGCCTGACCCTGCAGACCGAAGCGGGAGGCATAGATCCCGAAAAGGCCATAGCCGTCAGAGATGAGATCATCAGCGACGCCAAGGCCAAGGAGATCGACAGACTCTACACCCAACTGAAGGAAAAGCACGAAGAAGACCCGAACGTCATAGTCCCGGTCATCATGGTCCGCTCTCCCTTTACCTGCAAGTCCACCATGGGCGTCTGCGCCAAGTGCTACGGCAGAGACCTGTCCCTGAAGATACCGGTAGAGGTGGGCACTGCGGTAGGTATCATTGCCGCCCAGTCCATCGGCGAGCCCGGCACCCAGCTGACCATGAGGACCTTCCACGGCGGCGGCGTGGCCGGCAAGTATCTGACCGGCGTAGCCAACGTGAAGAAAAAGAAGCAGGAGACCCTGCGGATCATCCACAGCGACTCCGCCAGCGGTATATTGAAGTTCGACGAGTCCGGCAAGGACACCAAGGACAAGAACAAGCAGGTCCAGAACCTGATGAAGGTGCTGGAGGACCAGGTCCACGGCCTGCTGCGCGTCCAGGAGCTCTTTGAGGCCAGAAGGCCCAAAGGCCAGGCCATCGTGGCAGACGTTGACGGCACGGTCATAGAGGCCAACCAGGGCGAGACCAACCAAGTGACCATCAGATCCAGACAAAAGATCTGCACACGCCCCGACGCCGCCAATCCCGAAAAGACGGTCTTTGACAAGGAAAAGATGCAGTCTGTCCTGGGCAAGAGACTGGGCGCCGATCTGGTGAAGCCCGAAGTGATAGCGGACCTGTGGAACAAGGGCTGGAAGATCGACGTAAAGAAAACCGGCGCAGAGAGTCTCACTGTAAGAGACGACTTTGAAGGCAAGCCGATCAAGAAGTCCGCAGCCGAGAACAAATACAAGAAAGGAGTTGTCTGGGACTGCAAGAATGACAGCGGCACCGTCAACGAAAAGATCCTTAACAAGGCTTTGGAAAACGGAATAGACGAAATATACGTGGACTTCAATTATCTGGTCCCCCACAGAGGCAATCTGATGGTCAGGGAAGGTCAGGAGATCGAGCACAGGGGCCACAGGATCACCGAGGGCCCTCTGGATCCCCACAAGATACTGGAGCTGGAAGGCGAGAACGGCCTCATGAGCTACGTGGTTGACGAGATACAGAAGGTGTACAAGAGCCAGGGTGTTGACATCAACGACAAGCACGTGGAGGTCATAGTCCGCCAGATGCTCAGAAAGGTCAAGGTCACCGATCCCGGCTCCACCGATCTGAAGAAAGAACAGCTGGTGGACAAGGCCATACTGGAGATCAAGAACAAGGCTGCCATCAGGGAAGAAAAAGAGCCTGCAGGGTTCGTCCCGGTGCTGAAGGGCATCACCGACGCCTCTCTGGCCACGGAGAGCTTCCTGTCGGCTGCCTCCTTCCAGAAGACCACCCGCATCCTCACCACGGCTGCGGTGAAGAACAAGAAGGACCATCTCATCGGTATCAAGGAGAACGTCATCATCGGGCGTCTCATCCCCGCCGGCACGGGCCTCAGAAAGTTCAGAGATCTGAAGCTCTACGACAAGGAGGGCAATATCCTCAGTCTGCGCCGCAGGAACTACGCTCCCGAGACGGACAACACTCCTCTGGAACGCTTTGTCTGGACCAAGGCGGCCAAGGATACCATGGCAGCCCTGGGCTGCGTCACTGTCAGCGACCTCTACGCCAGGATCAACGAGATCCGGGGCAAGGGCGCCAATATAGAAAAAGAGATCTTCAGCCAGCTGACCGACATCATCAAGGAATGCTCGGGCAACTCCAACTTCAGGCTGGACTTCCGCAAGATATCCGCTGCGGCTGAGCTGACCGACGAAGAAGCGGGCGGCATGTCCCTGAATGACGAAGACGAAGATATGGGCGGAATGACAGACTCCTTCGTGGATGCTGTCACTGCCGACGGCAGCGATTTCGCTCTGGGGGCCGGAGAGGCCGACGCGTCGGACTTTGACGAAGACAACATCAAATCCATCGAGCAGATAGAGCTGGAGGAGGAGAATGACCTCATGTCCGCCGATGCGGATGAAGAAGAGGACTTCGACGAAGAGGAATTCGATGCTGATGCCGAGGAGGAGGAGAACGACGACGCATTCATTGCGGAGGACGATTCCCCCGACAGCTTCGAGGACTGACGAGTAAGGGGCGGCGTCGCAGACGCTGCCCCTTTTACTGCGCTTCCAGCAAATCGTTCAGTATCTCTCTCAGGGCCCACCGGTTGAGACAGCCCAGGTGGTAGGTGTAGAGAGGCTTTTTTGTCATGGGGTCGAGGTATAGCTGAAACCCGTATTTTTGATCCGTGCTCTCCGCGGGCACGTAGGCGAGGCCCCCTGCCCCGACAAACACTATGACCGGCAGGGCCGGAAGGAAGGCGTCCCGGGCCATATCCGGCTCCTCCTCCGTGTTGACGTAGAGGACCAGGACCCGGTCTGCGTATTCCTTTTCTACCCTCTCTATGGCCCTTTGCATATCCCCTCTGCCCTCGTAGGAGTTGTCTCCGTAGCATATCACCGCAGGCAATCCTGAGGCCTTTGCAAGCTGCAGGGCCGTCTCGGGCTCCGCCGGAGCCGTGACGGTCTCCTCCCCGGCCGGAGACGCCTCGTCCGACGTCCGGCCGCCTCTCTCCCGGAGCCACAATCCTCCTGCCAGGCTCGCGCACAGGATGATGACCCCTGCGGCCGCCAGGGCCCTTGTTACAGATCTTTTCATATATCTTTCCTTTGCCGGCTCCATTATACCACATACGGCGCCCGCCGACAAGCAGTTTTTGCGTCAGGCGGGCTACAGAAGCCCCGGGATATGCTATAATAGTATTAACAACGATGCAAATCAGAAGAAGGACGGCTTCATATGACACCTACAGAGATCACCGAATACGAGGTCCTGGCCGGGCTGCCGGACGTATTTCTCATGGACGACGGCCGGAGAGCCGACACTCCCGAGCTGTGGCCGGAGCGCAGGCAGGAGATATACCGCGCCGCCGTGGAATTGCAATACGGCACCCTGCCCCCTCCCCCCGAGGTCATGGAGGTCCGGCTTTTGTACAAGGGCCACGAATCCATATCCTGCCTCATTACGGCGGGGACCCGGGAAAAGCAGGTGTCTTTTCCCGTCAAGCTGCTGTTTCCCCACAGCAAGAACGCCCCGGTGATCATAGACGGGGATATGAGCTTCAATTATTTTCTGGAGCCGGGCTATCTGGACGCAGCCCTCAGCCGTCAGATAGGCTGGTGCCTGTTTGACCGGACCGTCCTGGCCGCCGACGTCAGGGCCAACGGCAGACAGGGAGGCCTCTACGACGTATATCCCGGATACACCTTCGGGGCTCTGGGCGCCTGGGCCTGGGGCTACAGCCGCTGCGTGGACGCTCTGGAAATACTGGCTCTGGAGCATTTTGACCTGAGCATGACGGTATTCACGGGGCACTCCCGGGGCGGCAAGACTGTGGCTCTGGCAGGCGCCGCGGACACCCGGGCCGCCATAGTGAATCCAAACGAGACCTGCGCCGGAGCCTGCGGCTGCTACAGGATACACATGAGCGGCCGCAGCGGCGACAGGGAAGGCAGGAGCGAGACGCTGGCGGACTTGTGGTCCCACTTTGACTTCTGGCTGGGCCCGGAGATGGGCAAATACAGCGACGACGAGACCCGGCTGCCCTTTGACTGCCATTTTCTGAAGGCTCTCATCGCCCCCCGGGTCCTGTTCGTCTCGGAGGCTGCCGCCGATTTCTGGGCCAACCCCGTGGGCTCCCTGCAGACCACACTGGCCGCAAAAGAAGTATTCAGGATGCTGGGCGCTGAGGACAACCTGCTCTGGTATTTCAGAGAAGGCGCCCATGCCCACACCCCGGGGGACGTGGAGACCCTGTGCGAGATAATACTCCACAAAAAGGATCCGGCCCATCCCCTGCCCGACACTCTGTTCCGGGCGCCCTTTGACATCCCGGAGCCCATTTGGTAAACACGAGGAGAAAGATATGACCATCACCGAACAACTGACTCAGACAGGCATCATACCTGTGATCAAATTGGCAGACCCCGAGGACGCTGTTCCTCTGGGAGAAGCCCTGCTGGCAGGCGGGGTCAACACCGCCGAGATCACCTTCAGGGCCGCCGGAGCCGACAAGGCCATACGGCTCATGTCCGAGCGCTGGCCCGAGATACTGGTGGGAGCCGGCACTGTGCTCAAGACCGATCAGGTGAGCATGGCCGCCGATGCGGGAGCCCGCTTCATAGTGTCGCCGGGCTTCAACCCCAAGACGGCCCACGCCGCCATTATCCGGGATCTGCCTGTATATCCCGGCGTATGCACCCCCACGGAGATAGAGGCGGCCATGGAATACGGCCTTGACACCCTGAAGTTTTTCCCCGCCGGAGCCTTCGGCGGAGTCAAGACCCTCAAGGCCCTGTCCGGCCCCTACTCCATGGTAAAGTTCATCCCCACGGGAGGCGTGTCCCCGGACAATCTGGCAGAATACATTTCCTGCCCCGCCACAGCCTGTGTGGGAGGCACCTACATCGCCACGGCGGAGCTGATCAAGAACAAGGACTGGCAGCGGATCACCGAGCTCTGCAGGATCAGCGTAGAGATCATCGGAAAGTGCAGGCAAGCAAAATGACGCCGAGAATACTGCTGACCATATGCGTCCTGCTCGTCTGCCTTCCCGTTTATGCAGGCACGGCCTATATACTGAACTCCGACCGCAGCAGCCTCATCACCCAAAAGGCGGAGGCTGCCTTTGCCGGGATGGGCTTTGCGGTCAAAGCGGCGGACCAGGGTGACATCGGGAGCCTCAGCGCCACGGCAGGCGACGTGCTCGTGGTGGTGGACGCCGCCAGGTTCCCCGCCTCCGCAGGCCATGACTTCAACCAATTCATCAAACAGGGCGGATACTATCTGGGCATCGGCGGACTGCCCTTTTCCGAACCCCTGACCGAGATAGACGGCCGTCTGTATTCGGCAGAGGAGACCGGCAAGGCTCTCTATGAGCGGGCCACCGACACCTTCATAGCCTTTACTCCCGAGACCTGCTCCGGGCTGGAGCTGAACGACTCAAAGGAAGAGAAGACCCTGACCGCCCTGTCCGAAGGCAGCGGCGGGGACCGGGCCGTGTGTGTCGCCAGTCCCGCAGTCCACAGCTGGGAAAGCGTCTTTCTCTGGGACCTGCCCGAAGGCAGGGTCTCCGATGACAGCGTGCTCCTTTTCGGCGCCCGGGGCGACAAAAACACCCGGGAGCTGTGGATAGGCTTCATGGAAACGGACGGCACCCGCTGGCTGAAAAAGCTGGCCCTCACAGAGGACTTCAAATATTACGCCGTGGACCCCTCGGACTTTGTGTTCTGGAACGATCCCCCCTCCCTGACCAGAGGAGGCGCCGGGGACCACATCAGATTTTCCCGCATAAAGAGGATGGAGATAGCCTATATGACCTCGGACCCCGTCACAGGCAAGCCCCAGAAGGCCTGGGTGACGGACATCCGGACAGGCTCCCTGCCCGAGACCTCCGGCGAAAAGCCGGGTGTGATGGAATCCCTCTATCCGGCCAGCATGGTGTGGGAGAACCGGCGGACGGACGCCGTCAGGACCTTTGACGGCCTCGAGATACCCTGCTCCGGCCCGGTGACCGCGCCTCTCTGGAGGAACCGGGGCTACGGACTCGGTTACGCAGGCAAATACAGACAGATACCCCTCGCCTATTGCCTCAAAAACGGCAGCGTCACGGGGATAGCCGCGGAAATACTGGTGAACTATTCCTCCGCCGACGCCCCCGGGTCCATATGGGGCTACATAGGCCATGATCCCGGTTTTCTGGAGAAGAGCCCCGACTATCTGGCCGCCCTGCTGGACAAGATGGCGGCAGTGTTTGCGGGAGAGCCCCGTCTGGTGAAGGCCGGCGCCGAGGTCTTTTCGTATCTCCCCGGAGATACGGTCAGAGCAGGCTGCGCCGTCATCGCCGGCGCCGGGGCTGCGGCCCGGGTCCGGCTCACCGTGTCCGACCGCAAAGGGCAGCTGCTGAAAAACGTCTCCGGCGACCTGACCCTCAGGCCCGGAGAAGAACAGACCTTTGACTGCAGCCTGAAGGATCTGCCGCCGGGTCTCTACGAGACCACCTCGGCTCTCTATTCCTCCGACGGCAGGCTGCTGGACACTCTGACCCAAAAGTTCTCGGTATTTGATCCGGAGGCCCGCACCCCGGACACCATAGTCACCGTCAGCGAAGGCAACTTCCTGTGCGGCGGCGAGCTGTGGGTCCCCTGGGGCATCAACTACTGGCCTCTGTACGCCTCGGGACGGCAGCCCGCCGACTACGGACGCATCACCTGGCTGTTCCCCGAGCAGTATGACCCCGCCCTTATCGAAAGGGACATGGAGATACTCCGGTATCTGGGGACCAACTGCATCAGCATCCAGTTTACCAAAGAGCAGGAGGCCAACCCCCTCAGGGACCTGCTGGAAAGACTGAGGCAATACGGCATCAAGGTGCATCTGTACGTGGACGGGTGCCACCCTCTTCACCTGAACCCGGACAAGGCGGAAGCCCTGCTCAGAGAAGCCCGGGTGGCCCAGAGCCCCTCCATGTTTTCCTACGATCTGGGCTGGGAGGTGAACTGCGGCAACCACGGCTCCCGCAAGAGCTTTGACGAAGCCTGGAACCAGTGGATACTGGACAGCTACGGCTCCTATGAGGAAGCCTTTGCCCAGTGGGACTATACGCCGCGGCAGGAGGACGGCTTCTACGCCAACCCCGACGACAAAATGATCATGGAGCCGGAGGGCAGCCCCGCCGTATATATAGCGGCCTACAGGAGCTTCCTGGACGACCATATCAGCAAGGGCTTTCAGCAGATAGTCTCCCGCCTGAGGACTTTTGACCCCTACACCCTCATGGGGGCCAGAAGCGGCTACGGCGGCACCGGCGCCTCCTGGATAGCCCACATGTTTCCCTTTGACCTGAGGTCCGGCGTCCGGCACCTGGACTACACGGCCCCCGAGGCCTACAACATAGGCGGAGACAGAGAGGGCTTTCTCAGGGGTCAGATAAACAACATCTACGGCCGGTTCGTATCCGGCGGCAAGCCTGTGGTGTGGCCCGAATACGGCTCGCCTCTCTTTGTGGCCCTGAAGCAGGAGGAATACCTGCCCCACTGCGGCGACGCCAATCTGGACAAGGAAGGGGACTACTACAGAGGCATGGGTGAATTCCTGGCGGAGACCCGGGCCAACGGAGGCCTGGGCTGGTGGTATCCCGGCGGCTACCGCACCGGCGAAGCCTCGGACTTCGGCATCATCAGCCCCGACTACACCATCAGGCCGGCGGCAATAGCCATCAGGGACACGGCGGAGAAAGTCAAACAGGGCTATAGCCTGTCAAAGCCCTTCCCCGACGAGACCATTGTGATAGACAGGGACGACTACGTGACCGGCTACGCGGGCGTATTTGACGAATACGCCGAGAAGATAGCCCGGCTCACCCTGGAGGGCAAGAGAGTGGACCTGGCCACGCCGGGCAGCGTCAGCGACAGCGCCGACTTTCCCCTGGTGTGTCCCGGCAACGTGCCCTACAACGGCAAGGGGCCTCTGAAATACCTGAAGTCGGAGTTTGACCTGATAGACGTAAACGGCACCGCGCTCATCCGGAGCGGCTCAGTGACTGTGGATAAGGACCGGCCCGTGGTCCTGAAGGTGCGGGCAGCCAACACGGGAGAGGCTATGTGGAGGGCCTCCGGAGGCAAGGGCCAGGTGGGCCTGACGGTCTCCTATGACGGGACGGAAGAATTCTTCCCCATCATCAGCAACACGGCTTATCTGGGGACCGCCGACGTCCACACCTTTACCCTGAAGGGCAGCCCGAAGCAGGTCACCCTGCGGATGGCGGCTCTGGAAACAGGCGCCTTCGGCGAGAAGGCCGTGATAGATCTGGAATACCGATAGAGGAGCTCATATTGATCAAAGGCATCATTTTTGACATGGACGGAGTCCTGTGCGACTCCGAGCCCTTCATCTGCAAGGCCGCGATCCTCATGTTTGCGGAAAAGGGCCTGACCGTGAAGGAAGAGGACTTTATCCCCTTTGTGGGGGCCGGCGAAAACCGCTATATAGGCGGAGTGGCCGAAAAATACGGCCTGAAGGTGGATATAGAAGAGGTCAAGGCCCGCACCTACGCCATTTACTGCGACATCATCAAGGGCAGCCTGAAGCCCATGAACGGCGTGTATGACTTTGTCACGGACTGCCGCAAAAAGGGTCTGAAGCTGGCCGTGGCCAGCAGCGCCGACCTGGTGAAGGTCAGAGCCAATCTGGCGGAGATAGGCCTCCCCTTCGAAAGCTTTGACACAGTGATCAACGGGCTGGACATAGAGCGCAAGAAGCCGGCGCCGGACATTTTCCTGCTGGCGGCCCGGCGCCTGGGCCTCCGGCCCGAAGACTGTCTGGTGGTGGAGGACGCCGTCAACGGCGTCGAGGCCGCCAAGAACGCGGGCATGACCGCTCTGGGCATCCTGAGCTCCTTTACCAAAGAAGAGCTATGCCTGGCCGACTATCATGCCCGGGACCTGAGCTGCGTGCCTCCCGAGGCTCTGGAATAACAGAGAAATCGATATGGAAAAATACATGTATGCTATCATCATTTCGGCCCTTATGCTGGCCCTGTGCGCGGGGGGCGCCTTTGCCGTGTCCATCGCAAAGACCGTCTATCCCACAGACGGCGTACCCATAGTCAACGTGCTGGCGGACGAGAGTCTGGGAGTGGTCCCGGACGGCAAGACCGACTGCTCGGAAGGCCTGCAGCGGGCCATAGACCTCTGCGACTCCACCGGCGGCGGCACCGTGTTTTTGCCCGTGGGCGAATACCTGCTGAAGGGCAGCGTGCACATCCCTCAGGGAGTCACCCTGAGAGGCGACTGGCAGGACCCCCTTTCCGCGGACAAGCCGGACTTCGGCACAGTGATCATCGCAAAGCCGGAGCCCCTGTCCCCCGAGGAAAAGGACGACACCAGGGCGCGGCCGCTCTTTACCCTGTCTGGCAACAGCGGCATCATAGGCCTCACGGTCTGGTATCCCCTGCAGTCGGCGGAAAAGCCCGTGCCCTACGGCTTCACCATGCTGATGGACAACGTGTCCTGCAGCACCCTGAGACGGATCACCCTGATCAACTCTTACAGAGGCGTCTCGGCCGAGGGCAAGCATGAGCTGTGCCAGCTGGAAAAGCTGTGCATCTGCGCTCTGGACAGGGCGATACTCATGGATTCCTCCACAGACGTGGGCTACTCCTCCGACATACGCATCAGCCCCGATTTCTGGCTGAAGGCAGCCAAATACGGGTGTTCCTCCCCCGAAGCCCTGAAGAGCTGGTGCCTCGGCAACGCCGAGGGTCTGGTAATGGGCTGGCTGGACGACGAGACCCTGTCGGAAATATATATAGACGGCTGCAAGACAGGCATCCATTTCCTGCCCAAGCAATTCTGGGGGCTCCTCTACGAGGTCCACATCAGGAACTGCGGCACGGGCATCCTGTGCGAGAATCTCAACGACTGGGCCGGCGCAGTGGTGAGCCGGGGAGAGATAGAGGGCCTCAGTGATG
Source organism: Abditibacteriota bacterium (assembly GCA_017552965.1). Classification (NCBI taxonomy): domain Bacteria; kingdom Pseudomonadati; phylum Abditibacteriota; species Abditibacteriota bacterium. The sequence continues at coordinate 28,496 of JAFZNQ010000076.1, forward strand.
CCGTCATCTGCAATTCCCGGGTGGGCATGCTGAAGCTCTGCGGCATGAAAATAAAGGGCCGGGTCTCCGGCAGGAGATACATCGTCAACGACGCGGACCTGTCCTTTGCCCCTCCCCTGACCCACGGCGATTACAAAAAGCCTGCGTCCCGGCTCACAGTGGTGGAGACGGCGGGCTATTCCAAAAAGCCCATAGACATCTCCGGCAAATTGCAGCGCGCTCTGGACAGGGCTGCCTCCACCGGAGGCGTGGTGTATCTGCCCGCGGGCATATACAGCCTCTACAAGCCCATCCGGGTCCCCCGGGGAGTCCAGCTGTCCGGCAACGCGCCCATCTTCATCAAGGACACCACCAGCTTTTGCGGCGGCACGGTGATATTGTCCTACGTCAACACAGGGACTGCCATCACTCTGGAGGAGGATGCGGGCATAAACGGCCTGCGGGTCCTCTATCCCGCCTTTGACGCAGCCAGTGCCGAAAGGCTCATCGCAGCCGACGCTCCCGAGACCGGGTCCGTGTGCATCAGGGGCGAAGGCCCCGGAGTCTACGTGACGAATTCGGTGATCACGGCAGCCTTTACGGGCATAGATTTTACCGGCTGCGACCGGCACTGTATCAGGCAGGTCTTCGGAGTCAGCTACTTGTCACACATCAAAGCGGGAGGCAGGGACGGCCACATAGAAGGGGTGCTGGCCAACATACACTTTACCCAGCGCCACTGTCTGAACCCCTGGTTCGACCCGGAATATGCGGACAGGGACCTGAGCTGGATGGGTCTGGGCGCTGTCATCAGAGACCTGGTGGTCCGGCGCTATTGCACCACCTTCAGGCTCGAGGGGGCGGAAAACGAGAGCCTGCTGAACCTGTTTATGTATGCTCCCAATCATCTGCTGGAAGCCCGGGGCTCCACCGGCACCCTGATCAACGTGTCCTCGGACTTCATGTACGGCTATCAGCTGCTGGCCGGCGAAAAGAGCGACCTGCTGGTGATCAATTCCCTGAGGAGCTGCGGAGGGTCCATCATATGCAGCGAGGATTCGAAGGCCAGAATACTGAACCGTATAGCCATCAGCTACCAGACCGAGACCGATTATGATTCTGCCGCCGGCAGGACCGACGAATACCGCTACACGCAAAAAGCAGCCGTTTGGGACTGCGACACGGCGGAAGGGCTGGAGGAAGCGGTCCTGACCGACGACCCGGCCATGACAGCCTCGGGGAAGGCCTGGTACAGGGAAGGCACGGGCAAAAGCCCGGAAAACATAGTGGTGGCCCGCATACCGGACACGGACATCTCGTCCTGTTATCCCGGGGGCAGGCTGCATATGACCATCTGGGTCAACGATTATCACAATCTCATATGGGGAAGCCAGATACAGATAGGCTCCGGAAAGAAGCAGGACGAGAATATGCTGTCCTGGTCCCTGCCGGTGTTTTTGCTGCACAAGGGCAAGAACGAAATATACCTGCCCTTTGAAAGCGCCAACCCCACAGGCGATTTTGATCCGGCCGCGCTCAACTTCATCAGGATATTCGCATTCTACGGAGCGAATTTCGACAACCGGTTCGCCATAGACGATATATTCGCCTGCAAATAAAGACCTGCGTCCCGTTTTGCTCCATGCAAAACGGGACGCTCCGTATCAGGCCGCCGGCTTGTCGCCGGCCAGCAGGGCCAGGCATTCGTCTCTCACCGGCGGGTCGGTGATCAGGCGGGCGTGCTCCTCTGCCGCGGCCCTGTCCTCTTTCAGCAGGGTCAGCATAAAACAGGAGGCGTGAAAACAGTCTCTGTAGGACATACGGCCCGCGGAGAGAAATATGATCCTGCGGAAGCGCTCCAGAAAAGGACACCGTTCCAGAGTCTCCAGAGCCCTGAGACACCCGGCCAGCCTCACCCCGTCGTCCGGGGAATCAATGCCCCGAAAGCAGAGCTTCGGCAGGCCGAAGCGCCAGAAGAAATACACCCCCACTATCAATGCGGCCGACAGAGACACCAGCCAGGGAGTGGGCATGCTGACCAGACTGAAGAGGAGCAGCGCCAGACACACCAGTATGTGCACCGACTCTATCCAGGGCACGGTGGCCGACACCAGCTCCTTCAGATCGGCGAAGGAGTTGGCGTAGAGCCGGGGCGCAGGCAGAGAATATTTTTCCCTCATGAACTCGCTGACCACCCCCAGAGGCTCCAGGGCGCACAGCTCCCGGGCCGCCTTGCGGGCTTCTCCCGGCCTTTCGCACAGCTGCAGGAGATCGGCTATGTTGCTGTAGCATATGGACAGCAGGCTGATCCTCAGGGAGCTGGCCATGAGCAGATACTTGTATCTGTCCAGCCAGGGCTTCCGCTGCAGGAGCTCTGCAGTCTCCCGGTAGCAGGCCAGGCTCTCTTCGTATTTTTCGGCCGCTCTCAGGCGGCGCCCCCTGACAAACCCCGGGAGCACTATATGGTACGAAAACAGCTTCCACAGCACGGCGGCGCAGGGCAGGATATAAAAAGCCTTGCTGACCGATGCCAGCCCCAGAGCCGCCAGAAACACCGCGTACAAAAAGGCAAAATACAGCGCTTCGAGCCAATAATTGATATATTTGATGGGTTTCAAGTGGCGCTTCTCCGTAAAAAAACCGGAAAGAGATCATCTCCTTCCGGATACTGTATGCAAACTCTAAGCCTTGGCGGCGGCTTCGATGATAGCGGCAAAATCGGGAGCCTTCAGGGCGGCGCCGCCGATAAGTCCGCCGTCTATGTTCTCTTTGGAGAGCAGCTCGGCCGCATTGGAAGCCTTCATGGAGCCTCCGTACTGGATGCGGACGGCCTGAGCGACGGCTTCGCCGTACATCTCGCCCACCACCGAGCGGATCAGGCCGCAGACCCTGTCGGCCTCGGCGCTGTCGCAGGTCATACCGGTGCCGATGGCCCACACGGGCTCATAGGCTATGACCATGGACATGGCGTGCTCCTTCGAAAAGCCCGCAAGGTCCTTCTTCATCTGGCAGCTGATGACCTCGTCGGTCTTGCCCGCTTCTCTCTCGGAAAGCATTTCGCCGCAGGCGATGATGGTCTTCAGACCCGCTTCAAAGGCAAACTTGGCCTTGGCGTTCACGGTCTCGTCGGACTCGCCGAAGTAAGACAGTCTCGACTCCAGCTCGGGGTCGGACACTCCGAAGCGGCCTCTGGTCTCGCTGTGGCCCAGGATGACCCACTCTGCTCCGGCATCCTTCAGCATCTGGGGAGCCAGCTGGCTGGTCCAGGCTCCGGACTCCTTCCAGAAGCAGCCCTGGGCGCCTACCATGATGTTGGAGCCCTTCAGCTCGTCGGCTATCTTCGATATGGCTACTGCCGTGGGGCACACGCAGATATCCACGTTGTCATAAGCGGCTACCAGAGGCTTCAGGGCGCCCACCAACGCCTTGCCGGGCTCTATGAGCATGTTCATCTTCCAGTTTCCGGCTATAAATGGTCTTCTCATTCAAAACTCCTTGATGTATGATTCACATATATTATTATACCACAAACAGTCTCCTCCGGACAAGGACGCCCCGGCCAAAACGCCCCGGCGGAGGGGGCATTTGAAAAACGGCGGCGGATATGGTATCATATATATGCGTGTCCCTGCGGCGGAGCCCCCGCGGCCACCGCTTGCATTTGACGCGGAAAAGTGATATAATATCTGTTGTGATAACAGTATCGGAGACTACATAAATGAAGACCACATATCATCCCAAAAAGCGCCAGGCGCACAAAGTACACGGCTTCATGGCCAGAATGTCCACCAAAGGCGGCAGAAGAGTGCTGGCTGCCCGCAGACAAAAGGGCAGATGGGCTCTGACCACCGTCTGATCCACGGCGACCGGTGACAGCCCTCAGCTGTCCCGGGGCCGCAGTGCGCGTGTATGCTCAGAAAAGCCAACAGGCTGAAAAAGCAGCGGGATTTTAAAAAAGTGTACAACAGGGGCAGAAGCTATGTTTCTGACCTGTTTGTTATGTATGTATATCAGACCGGGACCCCCGCTGCCCTGTGCGGCTTTTCCATCAGCAAAAAGGTGAGCAAGGCCTGCATGCGCAATCTTATCAAACGCCGCGCCTCGGAAGCGCTGCGGGACACCATGGCCCGGCTTCGCCCGGGCACCCACCTGGTGTTTGTAGCCAGAAAGGACGCTGCCGGCGCCGAATTCGGCGAGATAAGCCGCTGTCTGCATTCCCTGCTGAAAAAAGCCGGGCTCGACAAATGCTGATCCGCAGACTGCTGGTATTCTTTATCCGCCGCATATATCAGCCTTTTTCCCGCAAATTCCTGCCGCCCAGCTGCCGTTTCCGGCCCACCTGTTCCGAATACACCGCTCAGGCAATAGAGAAATACGGTGTATTCAAGGGGTGCTTTCTCGGCCTGATACGGATATGCAAATGCAATCCGTTCAGCAAGGGCGGAGACGATCCCCTGCCATAGAGACGACCATTCCGGAGAGACACATGTCAAAAACAGCATATATAGCCGGGCTTCTTGCCGTCATACTTCTTTGCAGTATGTCCGTCTTTGCCCAGAGCAAGGCGGAGGCCGAATACCAAAAGGGTATGAAATACATGGAGAAGGCCCTGGGGGAGACCCGGGATTCCACCGCCAAAAAAGAGAACTTTGAGGCGGCGGAGGACGCCTTCAACTCCATAGTCAAGGGCAAGACCACCAAGGATTCCGTCCAGGCCATCTTCAGTCAGCTGGAGCTGGCCCGCATCAAGGCGGAGGGCGTGGGCAACAAAAAGAACCTGACCATGGCCTACGAGCAGCTCAAGCAGCTGGTCACCCGCTGGGACAAGGACCCCGCCACTCTGGAGCGGATCGGCTTTACCGAGGCGGAGGTCAAGGAGATACAGGACAAGATCGCCGAGGCAAAGGATTACAAGGCCGAGGTAGCTGTCAAGCTGGACAAGGAAAACAGCCACAAGCTCCAGTACAAGCTCATGGACATGCTGGTCAGAATGACCGGCCGCAACCCCTCCTTCAGCTACTGGTTCGCCATCATCCTCATAGCGGTGGTGGTCAAGGTGGCTCTCACCCCCTTTACCAACGCCCAGATGAAGTCCATGAAGGAGATGCAGGCCATCCAGCCCAAGGTCAAGGCTCTCCAGGACAAATACAGGGACAACCAGCAAAAGCTGGGCGAAGAGACCATGAAGCTCTACAAGGAGCATCACATCAACCCCATGAGCGGCTGCCTGCCCCTCCTCATCCAGATGCCCATACTGTTTTACCTCTACGCCTGTATCAAGAGCTACGAGGTGCAGTTTGCCAACGGCACCTTTTTGTGGATAGGCTCCGGCCTGACCCACAAGGTGGCCATCCCCGTGTTCGGCAACCAGTCCCAGAACCTGTGGCTGAGCGCCGGCAACCTGTCCGAAGCGGACCTGATACTGCTGGTGGTGTATATCATCAGCACCTTCTTCAGCATGCAGCTGAACCAGAGTCCCAGCATGGATCCCCAGCAGGCCTCCCAGCAAAAGATGATGAGCTACATGTTCCCCATCATGTTTGCCTTCTTCTTTGCGGGCTTTCCCAGCGCGTTCCTGCTCTACTGGTTCGTGTTCAACGTGATCCAGACCATCCAGACCAGGATCTATATGAAAAAGAACAGTTAGCAATCACTATCCGAAGGAATAAACATAATGTCAGACATCAAAGATCTTACGGGCGAAGAGCCCGAGAACCCTATCGTTGAAACCGAGACCCTGCCGGAGAGCGAAGGCGACGCCGCCGCCCCGGCCGAAGAGGTCTCCGACGCCGAGCTGTCGGCAGCCTACAGCGACAAGGCCTTTGAATTCCTGTCCGAGACCGTCAGGCTCATGGGTCTGGACGCGGAGGTCAGGCTCAGAGGACAGTCCGACAGCACCGTGGACTTTGAATTCGTGGGGCCGGATATAGCCCTGCTCATAGGCAAGCACGGCAAGACCATAGACGCCCTGCAGTATCTGGCCGACGTGACCGCCTACAAAAAGTATCCCTGCCGCAAGCGGGTGGTGCTGGACGCAGACAATCACAGAAGCAAGCGGACCAAGGAGCTGGAGGAAAAGGTGCTCAAGATAGCCGCCATGGTCAGAGAATACGGCAAGGAAGCTGTCATGGAGCCCCAGTCCGCCAAGGACCGCCGCTTCATCCACATGCTGCTGGCCAACGAGCCGGGAGTCAAGACCTACTCCGAGGGCGCAGGGGCCGAAAGACACATAGTCATCTCCCCCAAATAACGACATGTCCTATTTGCAGGATACCATAGCGGCTATAGCCACTCCCAGGGGAAATGCAGGTATCGGAGTCATCAGATGTTCTGGCTCCGATGCCTTTTTTATTGCAGGCAGCCTGTTTTCCCGCAGTCTGGAGGGAGCAGCCGGACACACCGCTCTCTACGGCGTGCTGTCCCACAGGGACGGCAGGCCCATAGACCGGGTCCTCATGACCGTGTTCAGAGGCCCCGCCAGCTACACCGGAGAGGACACGGTGGAGATATCCTGTCACGGCAGCAGGATCATACTGGAAGAGGCGCTGGAGGCCCTGCTGGAAGCGGGAGCCCGTCTCGCGGAGCCGGGAGAATTTACCCGGCGGGCTTATCTCAACGGCAAGCTGGACCTGAGCCGGGCCGAGGCAGTCAACGACGTCATCACCGCAGGCACCCGGGAAGCCAAGAACATGGCTCTCCGGCAGCTGGAGGGCGGTCTGGGAGACCGGATAGCCGCCTTTGAAAAGAGCCTGCTGGCCCTGGTGGCCTCCATAGAGGCGGCCATCGACTTTCCCGAGGACGTGCCCGAGCCGGACAGAGACACTCTGACGGCAGACTGCCGGCGCATAAGGGGCGACATCCACGCCCTCATCGGCGCTTCGGAGCGGGCCCACGTGTTCAGAGACGGCATCAGGATCGCTCTGGCCGGCAGCGTCAACGCCGGCAAATCCTCTCTCCTCAACGCCCTTCTGGAGAGAAACAGGGCCATAGTCACCGATATACCCGGCACCACCAGAGACACCCTGGAGGAGCAGACGGACATCTGCGGCATCCCCTGCCTGCTCATAGATACGGCGGGAGTGCGGGAGACCCGGGACCCGGTGGAGAGCCGGGGAGTAGCCCGGACCCTGGAGGCCATCCGGACTGCGGACCTGACGCTGGTGCTCTTTGACTCCGGCCGCAGCGTGTCGGAGGAGGACCGCCGCATACTGGAGCTGGTCTCGGACAAAGAGTTTTTGCCGGTCATCAACAAAACAGACCTGGGGAGAGAGGACGAGGAGGCGGAGATACTGAGCCTCATAGGCTCCGTCACCGAAAAAAAACCTGTCCGGATCAGCGCCGCCGCCCCAGAAGGTATTGATTTATTGGTGAAAACTATATATAATATATTTATAAGTGACAGCTTATCCCGGGAGTCGGTCGTAATGACGAACCTGAGGCATACCCAGTGCCTGAAGGAAGCCCGCGAAAGTCTGGACAAAGCCCTGGACAGCATAGGCATGGGCCTTGCCATAGATTTCGTATCCATAGATCTGCGCGGAGCGCTTCTCTCCCTGGGCAGGATCACCGGAAGCGGAGCAGCAGACGATCTGCTGGACACCATCTTTTCGGGCTTTTGCATCGGAAAATAGGAACAAGCTTATGCCAAAGAGCCTATACGTCAAGGACATAATCAACAACCAGATACCCAACCTGCAGGTCAACGGCAGGTTCGTTTTGTCATCTAAGTCTCTGGGCACCGGCAAGAACGGCAGCTATTATCTGAGCCTCAAGCTCACCGACAAGACAGGCGACATAGACGCCAAGAAGTGGGACGTGAAGCCCAACGAAGCCGACAAATACTTTGAGGGCAAGGTGTACGAGGTCAAGGGCACCCTGAGCCAATACAACGGCTCCCCTCAGGTGAAGGTGGACAACATCACCCGGGTGGACGAAGAGTTTGACCCGTCTGATTACATGAAGAGCTCTCCCAGAGACCCGGAGGAAATGCTCGGCGAGCTGAAGGCTCTCACGGACACCATCACGACTCCCCAGGTCAGGAGTCTGGTGGACTACTTCTTCGGCAACAAGGATTTTGTCAAAAAGTTCCGGGTGGCTCCCGCCGCCATCAGCATGCATCACGGCTACATCAGCGGCCTGCTGGAGCACACTCTCCAGGTGGCAAAGACCGGCGTGGCCATTGCGGAGCAGTATCCCGGCGTGAACAGGGATCTGGTGCTGGGCGGCTGTCTGCTGCACGACATAGCCAAGACCGCGGAATACAGCTGGGATTCAAACATAGAGTTCACCACCGAGGGCCATCTGCTGGGGCATCTCTATATGGGCGCCCAGATGGTCCGCAGAGCCTGCGAGGAGCTGCAGCTGGACAGGGGCTTTGCCATGTATATGGAGCACATGATCCTCTCTCACCACGGCAAATACGAGTGGGGCTCTCCCAAGAGGCCCAAGAGCCCCGAGGCCATCATACTGTTTATCGCAGATTATACCAGCGCCGGCGTCACTCAGGCCTTTGACGCCATAGGCGATGCCAACGCCCGCAACGAAAAGGGCGATTTTACGGCCAAGCCGGCCAAATCTCTGGAGAGACGCCTCTACAGAAAGGATCCCCTTTCCCCTGCCGCCCCCGGAGAGCAGGATGACAGCGCTTTTCCCGAGGATGACAAGCCTCTCATGGACACAGGCAGCCTCAGGGATATAGAAGACGCCTTTTTGAAGGGCGACACGGAAGAAGCCGAGCCGGAGGCCCCGGAAAAGCCGGAGCCCGGCCTGATATTTTAGGAGTCAATTGATGTCAATCAGCATCGGAACCTTGTCTGCTTTTGCGGAGCAAAACCTGTTGTGGATACTGGCCGGTCTGTCGGCCCTGTGTCTCATTTTGCTCATAATATGCATAGTGCTTCTGGCCCGCACCAGAAAGCCTCACGGCAAGCTGAAGGCGGAAGAGCTGGACGCAGACAAGGTCATCGAAGCGCTGGAAAACCTGGACGAGCGCATAGACGCTCTCATGCTCTATGCCAGGAACACCAATGAGGCTCACACCAAGCTGGCGGAACAGACCAAATGCTCCTTCAGCAGGATAGCCATAGAGCGGTATGACGCCTTTCCCGACTGCGGAGGCAAGCAAAGCTTTTCCGCAGCCATTCTCAACGACAACGGCGACGGCCTCCTCATAAGAGGCATCGCCACCAGAGATTCCAACAGGACCTACTTTAACACCATCAAAAAGGGTGAGACGGAAATAGAGCTGTCCGACGAGGACAAGGCGGCTATTTCAAAAGCAAGCAGCTAAATGTCAAACAATCTGGAAACGATACTCATAGAAAAATGCAAGCAGGGTGATCTGCAGGCCTTCGACCAGCTGATGGAAATGCATCAGGAGAGGGTCTTCAACTTTGCCAAGCGGATCTCCGGCAATTACGACGAGGCGGCCGACATCACTCAGGACGCCTTTCTGCGCGCGTTTTCATCCATCAAGTCCTTCCGCAACGAGGCGGCCTTTACTTCCTGGATGTATCGTATCGTGAAGAACATTTTTCTGGACAAGAAGCGCCTGGCCGACAAGGCTCCCACCGTCTCCATGGACAAGCACATAGCCACCTCGGAAGGAGATTTCCAGAGGGAATTTCAGGACGAAAAGACGGCCACGCCCGAAGAGAGGCTCATGCAGGACGAAAAGAACAGGCTCGTGCAGCAGCTCCCGATGGAGCTGCCGGATCACCACCGGATCCCTCTGGTCCTCTACCACATGGAAAACAAGAGCTACGAAGAGATATCCGCCATCATCAACCTCCCTCTGGGCACCGTCAAATCCAGGATAAGCAGAGCCAGGCTGGCTTTTGCCGAAAAACTCAAGGAACATCCGGAACTTTTGTAGCAGGATCCGCGTTTTATAAATGAGTATAATTATCAGGTGAACAGCATGAATTGTGACAGCATCAGGAATCTCTTGCCCGACTATGAGGACAAGAGCCTGTCAGCAAAGACAAACGAGGCTATAGAGAGTCATCTGCAGGAGTGCAGTGACTGCGCGGAGACCCTTGCGCTGCTGGAAAAGAGCAAGCGCGTCCTGTCTGCCGTCTCCTCCGAGCCGGCCCCTGCCGGACTGAGGCAAAACGTCATCAGAGAGTGCCGCAAGACCAAGGCGTCCCTCTTCGACGTGTTCTTTGGTCTGGGGCACAGCCCCTATCGCGCAGGCTTTGCCGTAGGAGCGGCTCTGCTGGCCATCACGGTAGTGTGCGTCAACGTGGCCAATATCTCCGGCAGATCCACCAAATATGAGACCTATCAGACTGCCAATCTCACCGGCGTTTACGAGACTCAGTTCACCATAGACAAGCATCAGTAGTATCTCCGATATTGCATGGCCCCGGCAACAGCCGGGGCCTTTTTGCGTCTGTTGCTTTTTGCCGTGTCTTCTGCTACAATTATAGCGTAACACACTGCGACCGTAAGAGAGGAAATACACATGTTCAAATGGGGCATAATATCGGCGGCGTCCATCGCCTCCAGCTTTATGCGGGGCATCGCCGACTCCGAGGGCAGCGTCTGCTGCGCCATAGCGTCCAGAGACGCGGACAAGGCCCGGGCTTTCGCCCGGGAGCACGGCATACCCAGGGCGTACGGCTCCTATGAGGAGCTGCTCTGCGACCGGGATATAGACGGGGTATACGTCTGCAACCTGCACCCCTGGCACAGGGAGGCAGTGCTGGCAGCAGCGGAAAAGGGCAAGCACGTATTGGTGGAAAAGCCTGCCGCCATGACGAGAGAAGAGGCAGAGGAGATGATAGCCTGCTGCAGACAGCACGGGGTGTTCTTTATGGAGGCCTTTATGTACAGGTGCCATCCCCAGACAAAAGCGGCCTGCGACATCATAGCCTCGGGAGAGCTGGGCAAGGTGGGCTTTATACAGACCTCCTTTGGCTTCCGCTGCCCCGGAGGGCCGGAGCACAGGGTCATGAACAAGGCCGTGGGCGGAGGAGGCGTTCTGGACGTGGGCTGCTACAATGCATCCCTGGCAAGACTGCTGGCAGGCGCCGCGCTGGGCAAGCCCTTTGCTGAGCCCGAGAGCCTCAGGGCCACGGGCTATCTGGGACCCTCGGGGGCAGACTATATCACCTCCGCATCCCTCACCTTCGGGGAGCACATACAGGCGGTGATGAGCGTCTCCATAGAGACTCCCCTGCCCAACAACGCCATAGTCTGCGGGAGCCGGGGACAGATGCTCATAGAAAACCCCTGGGGCTGTCACGGCTCCATACGGGTCACGGGCACGGACAAACCCTATGAGCTGTCCTTTGACACCTCAGCAAGGAACCTCTACTCCTACGAGATAGACTGCGTGGCCCGGAGAGAGGCGCCCCACCCCGCCATGAGTCCCGAGGACACTCTGGGCAATATGGACCTGCTGGACAGGTGGCGCCGGGAGATAGACCTGGTGTACTGACCACCCCCCCAAAAAAAGAGGGAGCGGCAAGCCGCTCCCTTTGTTGTTGTGTGTTTATTCTACGCCTATCAGGGTGATATCCTCGTTGCCGGCATACCAGCCAAAGTCGGGCAGCCAGTACATGTACTCGGACTGAGAAGCGCCGTCAATTCTCCAGACGTACTTGACCCTCACTGCAGGATAGGCCACGTCGTCCAGCATCACCATACCGGAGCCGTCCAGCTTGGCAGTGTAGCTGCTGCTGCTCCAGACTCCGTCGTAGCTGTGGACAAGGCCGTCAAACAGCTCGCTGCCGAAAGCCACGCCCTTGGCAGCTATGACGCCGCCTTCCTCTATGTCGGCAAAGCAGATGGTGCCGTCATTGACGTTCTGGATGAAATAGGGATCGGCCTCGCGGGCAGCAGTCTTGCCTGTGGTCTCATCCTTCAGCAGGATATAGTCCGGATCGTCCAGCTCGTCGCTGGCGGTGACTACAGCGGTCTTGTCGGTGTAATCAAAGGTCTTGGTCCCGGAGAACACCTTGATGGAGCTGCCTGCCTTGACCTTGATCCGGCACTTGTCGGAGCCCTTGCCGCAGCTGGCCTTTATGTTGCAGGAGCCCTCGCCCACAGCGGTGACCACACCGTCGCTGACGACGGCTACAGTCTCGTCCGTGCTGGTCCAGGTCACTTCTCCGCCGGCAGGGTCAGTCTCGGCGATCAGAGTGATCTGAGGGCACAGGCCTTCGATCAGATTGGCCGTATGGATATTGAGCGCCACGGTATATTCGGGCTCGGGAGGGACCGGCTTTGTGCCGCCGCTGCCGCCGCAGCCGGCCATAGAAACTACGATCGCAAACAATGCCAATACTACAATAGATGCTTTGATTTTCATAACCTTTTCCTTATTTTCGAACTATGATTCTCGATGTTGCGCTTTTGTTGCCGTCATCGGTTTTGACCTTGATGAAGGTGGTTCCCCTCTTCACGCCTGTCACCACTCCGTTTTCATCCACCACGGCGATCCTGGGATCCAGCGATGACCAATACACTTTTTTGTTGGTGGCATCCGAGGGCTTCACAGTCGCTTTCAGCTTCTGGGTCTGCCCCACTCTTATGACCAGCTGGGTGGGCCCCACGGTGACTCCCGTGACCTTGACGGGAGGCGGAGGCGATTTGACCGTCACCTTGCACTGAGCCGTGAGACCTCCGTCCCGGGTAACGGCTGAAATGACCGCGCTGCCGGAGGTCAGCGCTGTGACCTTGCCCTTCTCGTCCACAGAGGCCACGAAGGCGTTGGACGACTTCCAGACCACTCTTTGGTCGGTGGTATCCGCCGGCAACACTTCGGCCTTCAGTTTGGATGTCTTGCCCTTAACCAGAGTCAGGGAGGTCTTGGAGAGAGATATGCTCTCGGGATGTATGATCCTGTCTATGACCGTGATCTTGCACTTGGCCTTGAAGCCGCCTTCCTTGGTCTTCACCGTGATGGTGGTCTTGCCGGGGGTCAGAGTAGTCACGCGGCCGTTCTTGTCCACCTTGGCCACCTCGGGATCCGAGGAGGTCCACCTGACGTTCTTGTTGGCGGCGGTAGAGGGTATCACCTTGGCCTTCAGCTTCCGGACCACGTTGGTCTCCAGAGTCAGCTTCGAGTCGCTGAGAGTCACTCCCCGGACCTCCTCTTTCGAGAAGGTCTGCCGGCCGTTTTCATAATACTGCTTCATGATCCTGAAGAACGAATAGGGCTCCAGGATCACCGCGTCGCCCTGCATGGCCTTGGTAAACCCGTCGTAAAAGGTCTTCTGGTCCGTGGGCGTCCACAGGATATTTCTGAGCATCAAAAAGTTGATGTTGCTCCTGTTAATGCCGGCTGCAATAGCCTGAGCGTCGGAAGGGCTGTTGAGAGAGCCCATGGTGATATAGGGCATGGTGTGCTTGTAAACGCCCTGGGACGAAGGCAGCTTTTGTCCCCCTATCCCGTCGGGAGCCAGCTCGGCATACATGTCAAACAGCTCCTCGGTCATCCTGGGAGCAAAGCCGTCTATGATAAAGCCCACGCAGGAAATATCAAACTGACTGAACCACTTCTCGCAGTGCCGCTTCCATTGCTCCACGCCGGAGGGGAGTTCGGAAAATCTGCGGGGCTCCGCCAGCGAGCCGGGATTGATGTATCCGGCGCCGCTGTCTCCGGCCACAAAGGTGTCGTTTCTGGTGGCGGTCTTTCTGAAGTAGTCCATGCCAAAGGCAAAACGCTGGCTGAGATTGGGATTGATAGCCCAGCCCAGAGGCACCTGCCCCCTGGTTTTGTCTTCCCAGATGGTGGGCATGCACTGATAGAGCCATGCGGCGGAGTCGTAGTCGCCTACGTAAACGCACAGATAGGTGGCCTTCAGGACCCTGCCCTTTTCGTCTATATAGCCCAGCTCCTGCAGCTCTTCCAGAGAGTTCTTGTGCTGGAGATAGGTGCTCTCCAGGGGAGCCTGACTGAACACCGAGGCGTTGGTCATATCCGAATAGCCTATGGCGTCGGCGTCCATATAGCAGTTGTAATTGGAGAGCAGCTCCGCATGGCGCCACTCCGTATCCACGGGACCGTGGATGCCTCCGGCGGTGTCCCAATTGGTATATTTCATATTCCAGGGAGTGAAGCCGGATATCTGCACCATTTCGCCCTTGGCCTGAGTGTATTGGGACCGGAGTATCTCCATAAAGGTCTCCATATCCAGACCGGGTCTCTGGCCGGGATCGTCTATGGGGATCTCGTCATCCCACACGTCCAGGTCAAAGACAAAGGCTCTGTTCATGATCTGAAAGTCCTGATTCACCAGAGTAGCCAGATCCAGATTGGAGGGGTTATTGTTGAGAGCAAAATAATAGTCTATATAATAACCCATGTACTCTTTGGAGCACAGGCCCTTGTCCAGATAATTGATCTTGGCCCATATATAGGCGTCGCATTTTGCCGATCCGGTAGAGTCCCGATCAGTGCCGGGGATCTTGCCCTTACCGGTAAACATGGAGGTACCGTCTTCGTTCAGCAGCCACCGCTTTACTTCCAGCCGTGGCCCGTCGTTGCCGGCCACCAGCCGGTTGTAGACAGAGCCCTCGGAGGTGTCATAACGCACGGGAGCCAGATTCTCGACTCCTGCTATGGTGGAAGCGATACAACTGGTAGCGGGGACATTGGGGTCATATACCACCGCGCCCTTGAACACGGAGCCGTATTTGTCATAGAGCTCGGAAAAATCAGCGATCTCGGTGAACTGGGTCTTTTCCAGCCACGCGCCCTCGGCCCTCATCTTGTTCAGCCAGAACCGGTCGGTGGCGCCGTTGGCGCCCTTGTACAGGAAATACAGCCGGGGACCGCTTCTGTTGACGATACCCTGCATGGCAGTCAGCACGTGCATCTCGTCCCAGGCATTCAGAAACACCTCTCTGGATCCGTCCAGGCCCGCAGGCAGATAGGACAGACTGTAGAGGTCCATCTTGTCGGGAGCAGCCCATGCTGCAAGCGCCAGAATGACAAGCGCCAGGGAAATGACTATTTTTTTCATCGTTCTTTTGACAGGTAACAGCATGCTCATTATGTGATCTCGCAGTATATTCCCGACCCGGGTCCGGGCCAATCGGGACAGGACAAAGGGGCCTGCCCTGCAGATGATATTCAAATCGGTGTATGCTCCGGACAAGCCGGAACATACACCACTAAATGCCTCGCAGCAGAAAAGTCCTTATCTGCGGACGATAACTCTGGCCGTAGCGGTCTTGGAGCCGTCGTCGGTCTTGACCTTGATAAAGGTGGTACCCGCCTTGACGCCGGTGACCTTGCCCTTTTCGTCCACAGTGGCTATCTTGGTGTTCGCAGAAGTCCAGACGACCTTTTTGTCCGTGGCGTTCTTGGGCAGCACGGTGGCAGTCAGGGCAGCGGTCTGTCCCACCTTGATTGTCAGGTTGGAGGGACCGAGCTTGACGCCGGTGACCTTGACGGGCTCGGGAGGATTCTTGACGTTCACGGTGCAGGCGGCGGATACGCCGTTGTCTGCAGCGTAAGCTGTGATCACAGCCTTGCCGGGGGTGAGACCTGTCACAACGCCCTTGCTGTCAACAGAAGCCACAAAGGAATTGGAGGACTTCCACTTCACGGTCTTGTCGGTGGCGTTGTCGGGATTCACGGTAGCCTTCAGCTTGACAGTCTTGTCCTTGCCGATAGTGACCGAGGTCTTGTTCAGGGTGATGCTTTCGGGATGGATGATCGCGTCGATGACGGTCACCTTGCACTTGGCCTTGAAGCCGCCGTCCTTGGTCTTCACGGTGACTGTGGCTTTGCCGGCAGCCAGAGTGGTGATGCGGCCGTTCTTGTCGACCGTGAGCACCGAGGGATCGGAGCTGGTCCACTTCACAGCCTTATTCTCGGCGGTGGAAGGGGACACGGTGGCAGTCAGCTTCTTGACTATGCCCTTCTCCAGAGTCAGCTTGGAATAGTTGAGGCTGACGCCGGATACGACGCTGCTGGACTTGGTATAAAGGCGTATACCGATATTGCCGGCTATGTATGACGACAGGGGCTTGTAGCTGCCGTTGTAATAGACGTAGTTGGTGCCGTTGGAAATCACTCTGGGATAAGTGTCGATGTCTACGTTGGTTTCGATGGGCACGAAGAACTGTCCTCTGCCGCTCCCGTCATAGTTGTAATCGCCATAGACTCTGATCTTGTCGCCCTTCTTCACGGAGAAATTGACGTCCAGCACGTAGGAGCCGGCATATTCATACTTTTTACCCACGGAAGCCACGTCTGCGCCATTGACCTGGATGTCAAACATGACAGAAGCAGGGGCGAACACTTCTGTGGACAGGGCCCTGATGTCCAGATCGTCGGGAGCGGTAAACTCCACGTAGCAATTCTTGGCGGCAAAGGAGCTGAAAGCATAGCCGGTACAGTTGGTGATGAGGCCGTTGTACCGATCCTTGGTGGTATCTATGTCGTAAAGGCTTACGAAGTCAGATGTGTTGGGATTGTAGTAGGACATCCAGAAATAGCCGCCGTCACCCCAGCCGGGGCCCCAGCTGTTGCGCACCAGAAAAGCGCCGTCGCCGGGAGCGGGAGTCACGAAGTTGTCGGCGGAATAGTTGTCATCCCATCCGACCAGGGCCACTATATGGTAGTTGCCGGTAATGGAAGAATCGTCAACGAAATAACTCCACTCGTTGCCTCTGACCCTGATATAGTCATCATAGTGCGAGTAAGTTATCTGGACAGCGCCGTGCTTGTAGATCTCGTCCTTGACATTGGACAGCTCTTCGGTCTTCAGCACGAACATAGTCTCTTCTTCTTCTTCGTCATCGTCGGCGCGTTTGAGAGAAGCCGTTTCCTCTTCTTCCTCTTCGGGAACAGGCACTTCTTCCATAACAGCAGAGCAGATGTAACTGGTGGATCTGATGACAGCCCTGCGCTCAGGCTGCTTGGTAAGAGCGGGAATGGGCAGTCTGGTGATGTAGGGATCTTCACTCTCAAACACCGGGCCCAGGAGCCTGGCGTAATAAGCGCCGGAAGAATGATAGTTGCCGCCGGAATCCATGTTCACCTTAAAGGGGGTGCTGCGGACAATGTTCAGCTCGGAATAATCGATGCTGCCCAGCCCCTGCTTGATATACGCGCTTTCTACGCTGGCCAAAGAGCCGAAGGTCCAGCAAGTCCCGAAGGGATTCTGATTGCGCACTTCGCTCACCTGTCCCCTGTCGACCAGGCTGAAGTAAGTACCGTGATCCGGAGCCTTTTTGCTTGTTCCGGCTGTGGGGCTGACAGGCTCTACAGCGATGGGAAGACCTCCGGTGGTCATGCCTCCCGCAGTAGTATAGGGCCCGTAAAGGACTCTTTCAAGGGCAGTGCCCTTTACTCTCAAATATTGCTGATACTTTTCCGAGATCGGTGCAGTCAAATCAGCATACACGGCCGCCGCCGCCGCTATCAGCAACAGAGACAGGCACAGCTGCATCATGAACTTTCTCATGTATTCAGGCCTCCTTATTAAGGTATAGATATATTTATTATAGCACTATTTCAAGATATAGTCAAACCTGCAGACAGAAATTTTTTTCAAAAAAAGACCGATGAGCCGGGGGCTTGTCGGTCTGTCGGTATTTACGCCTCTTTGTCTTCAAAATTGCCGGAGGATACTATCACCTTGGCGGGACGGAGCACCGTATCGCCCATGATGTAGCCCTTTTCCACCTCTTCGATGATGGTCTCCTTGGGGACGTCGGGGCTGTTCACGGCCAGCACGCAGTCGTGGAGACCGGGATCGAAGGTGGCGCCCACGCTCTCTATCTCCCTGACGTCCTCCTTTTCCAGGATGCCGCCCAGGAGCTTCTGGAGCATGTTCATGCCCTCCAGCAGGTTCTCAAAGCTCTGGTCCTCCAGAGCCGCCTTTTCCGCTCTGGTAAAATTGTCCGAGAGAGCCAGCAGCTCTTTGAGGAGCCCTGCCTTGCTGCGCTGTATCTTGGTAAAGGCTTCTTCTCTGGTCCGGCGCTTGAAGTTCTCAAAGTCCGCCTGGGTCCTCAGGAGCTTGTCCTCCAGCTCGTTGGAGATGATCCTCTGCTCCTCCAGCTGCTTTTTTACCGCAGCGAGAGCCCCGGAGGAGCCTCCGTCCCCCGTGAGCATGGCGTCCAGATCTATGGAGCCGCCGGGATCCTCATCACCGTCTTCGTAGCCGGCTCCGTCTTCCGCGTCCGCGGGATCCGCCGGATAATCGGGCTCCGGCTCCTCTTCCTCCGCGGCCTCGGCATCGCTGCCGATCTGACTCAGCAGCTCCTCCAGACTGGATTTGTCGTCTATATCTATGGTCTTCAAATCATCACCTGCATTCTGATGTTATACATCTTTATTATAGCACTTTTTGCTGAGGATTGCCACAGGTCACAGGAACCGGCAGATGGTCTCTCCGCCGTCTGTCATGAGGCCTATGCCCACCTCCGGCTCCGGCATACGGCCCCAGGCGGCGTGGAGCAGCAGAGCGTCGTCCAGATATACGTCGATCCTGTCCTCATAGCCTATCACCTTCAGGCGCAGCTTGCTCCCGGGAGGTACGCTGCGGGTGTTCCAGATATTGTGGGACATGTCCGCCATGGTGGATATCTGCACAGTCCTCTCCTTTTTGTCATAGTATATGCAGGTATCTCCGTGAGAGGTGTCCGACCCGGGATGGGGCCTGATCACTATGCCGCCGCCCCGCCCCCGGACCTCCAGCAGGCATTCCACACAATAGCCTGCCGAGGGAGCGTTGAATATATGGGCAGCCTGATAGCCTGCAGGCGACGAACCCCGATAGACCCCGTCCCTCAACTCCCATTTGCCCGGAGTGAATTTCCAGACGGGATGGGGCCAGAGGGCTCTTGCGGCGGCGCCGGGGCCGGGCCGGGAGGGCTCTGTCTTCAGGAGCCGAACTGGCTCCTCCAGCCACAGCCGGGAGCCCTTTGCCTTCACCAGATAGGGCCGGGAAGCGGTGGCTGCGCAGAATATGCCGTAGCGCTCTCCTCCGAAAGTCAGAGTCCTGAAGCAGCCTCCCGCCGCCAGCAGCACGTTGCTGCGGGGCTCCCGGAAGGGTCCGAAGGGGGAGTCGGCCACTGCGTAGATGTTGGCCCTGGAAACGTGCTTGTCCGCCAGGCGGACTATGCTGCCGTATTCGTTGGCGGTGGACATGGTGAGATACCATTTGCCCTGCAGGCAAAACACGTCGGGGCATTCGGTACAGGAATATTTGTCTGAGGTAAATACGGGGGGCAGCAGCTGCCAGTGGAGCAGGTCCTTGCTCCGGGCGCAGCCGATGCAGTTGGTATCGATGGCTCCCTTTCCCTTTCTGCGGGCCACAAAGTAGCCCACGTAGCCGTCTTCATATTCGGTGACGGTCAGATCCCGGCAATCGATGCTGCCGCACACGGAGGGGTCGGTGATATACCAGGGCTCCCCGGGCTCTATGACGGGGCCTTGTTTCTCAAAGCGCTGTCCGTCTTCGGAGACGGCCAGCCCTATCTTTTGCTTTGCGCCCTCGTCCGCGGAGCTGCGCATGGTGTAAAACAGATAGTATCTGCCGTCCTTATAGACGGTGCAGCCGGTCCAGGGCTGCAGGTCGTCCGCGGCGCCCGGTTCCCCGGGAGGAAGACACCCGGGCTGCTCGCGCCAGCTGATAAGATCGCTGCTGACGGCATGCCCCAGAATGTCTTCGGTCCCGGCAGGAGACACGGAATCCGGACCTCTGTAAGTAAGGTAATAGAGATGGGCCCTCTCCCCGTCATACACGCTCCAGCCGTCCCAGACCATCAGGTCCGAGGGTCTGTAATCGCACAGAGCGCTCAGGGGAAGGATCGCAAGAAGAAGCGCAAGGGCTATCTTTACCATGGCTGTATCAAACAGACAGGCCTACGGACTTCACCACGCTCACCCACACGTCCACGCTGATGAACAGGCAGACGTGCAGCACGAAGCCCGGCAGGAAGGATTTGCAGTAATAGGCGGCAAGGCCCAGGGCCAGGCCCCCTACCCCCGACAGCACCACTTCCACCGTGGGCTTGCCCAGGTGCAGCAGCACAAAGGGCACGGCCTGTATCATGATGCCCCACAGGCCGAAGGATCTGGCCATGCCCAGCGTCAGGAAGCCCCGGAAGAAAAACTCCCAGGCAAATATATACATGGCGTAGAGCACCTCCGCATACACCATGCGTCCCAGATCCATGTCAAAGGGATTGGCGGAGAAGAACAGATTTTCCGCCTCTCTGAAATGCTTGAAGATGGGATAGTATTCCTGCAGCTGGGGTATGAGCCTGGAGGGGAGATAGGACCCCAGCACGGTCAGCACCGCCAGCGCGGCGCACACGGACCAGACCACCTTTGGGTTTTCGGGCATGCGCATGCCAAAGGCGCCCTTGTCCTCGTTGAACAGGAATAATATGATCAGTGTCGGCACGAACCACAGCCACAGCAGATTGCCGGTGATGTAGGTGTTGAAATCGTTGTCCAGATGGTTGAAGCGCCACACCATATAGCTGATCAATGCGCCGGCCGCCAGGGTCACCCAGCCGATATATCGGTTTTTCTTATCAGCCTTCATTCGTTCTTTTGCTCCCTCGTCATGAGATCGATCACTGCGGCCCGGGGGTCCTTGCCTTCCTTCAGTATGCTGTATATCTCCCGGGTGATGGGCATATCTATGCCGTATTTTTCCGACAGCAGCATGGCGGCAAAACAGGAGGGCACTCCCTCCGCCACCTGTCCCAGCTTTTCCCGGGCCTCGTCCAGGCTCAGACCCTCCGCCAGCATGATGCCCAGCCGGAAGTTGCGGGACAGGATGCTGGAGCTGGTGGTGATCATATCGCCCAGGCCCGACAGCCCGTAAAAGGTCTCTTTTCGGCCGCCCAGACACACTCCCAGCCGGGTGATCTCACCCAGACCTCTGGTCTGGATGGCGGCCTTGGTGTTGTCCCCGAAGCCCATGCCCGCGGATATGCCGCAGGCGATAGCCAGTATGTTCTTGAGAGAGCCCCCGGCCTCTACCCCTATGACGTCGTCGGTAGTGTAGGCTCTCAGCAGGTCGGAGGACAGAAGCTTCTGAAAGAACCGGGTATTCTTTTCGTTTTTCCCCGCCAGCACGGTGCAGCCCGGCTTGCCCGCCACGAATTCCATGGCCAGATTGGGGCCGGACAGGATCACCGCATCCGCCGCAAAGGCTTCGCCCGCCACCTGAGTGATGATCTGGGTCTCTCTCAGACCGGTGGAGGCCTCCAGTCCCTTGCCCGCGTTGAGAAAAGGCAGGTCCCGGCCTCCGGGGACTGTCATCAGCTCCGTAAGCACCGAGCGAAAAGCGTTGCTGGGGATAGCCATGACGATGCACTCGCTCCCCTCCAGGGCTTCCCTCATGTCCAGAGTGGCGGTCACCGTATCCGCAAAAAGATAGTCCTTGGTGTAGTAGGTGTTCTTGTGCTCCCTGTTGATGCAGTCGCACACGGAAGCCTCGTTGGTCCAGATCCTTACGCTGTGGCCGTTCCGGGATATGAGCATGGAGAGAGCGCTCCCCCAGCTGCCGCCGCCTAATACAGTAACCTTCATGTCAGCACGTCCAGTATGATCTTTGTGATGTTTTCCGCCGCATTGGGCACCGCGGCTGCCGCCGCGCCTTCTCTCATGCGGTCCAGCACGTTGCCGCTTCTCAGCTTTTTGATCTGTTCGCAGAGCAGCTCGGCGCTGAGCTCGCTGTCCCGGATCACCTGACAGCCGCCGGCGTTCCTGTAGGCTATGGCGTTGTGATACTGGTGGTCGCCGGCCGCGTAGGGATAGGGTATCAGCACGGCAGGTATCCCGGCAGCCTGGAGCTCGCAGGTGGTGCTGGCCCCGGCCCTGCCTATGACCAGATCCGCGCAGGCAAAGGCCTGAGGCATGTCCAGAAAGCCGAAGGCCTTGTAGTTGCCGCCCCGGTAGTCCGCCATGTCATCCAGCACGCCCTGCAGCTTCTTGGCGCCGGTCTGATGTATGACGTATATATCCTTGGCGAGGCCCTTTTTCACCATGTCCACCACCGCGCGGTTGATGGATTCGGCCCCCTGACTGCCGCCGCAGGCCAGCACGGTAAACATCCCCCGGCCTATGCCCAGGGCTTCGGCCGCCTCCTCCCGGGAGGGCAGACGGAAAAATTCTTCCCGCACCGGCAGGCCCGTCAGGACCGTCTTCCCCGAGGGAAAGCCCTTGGCCGCCTCGGGAAAGGTGATGCACACGCAGGAAGCGTAGCCCGACACCTGCAGATTGGCCTTGCCCGGCACGGAGTTCTGCTCGTGGACCACTATGGGCAGGCGCCTTTTCTTGGCCGCCACATAGACGGGAGAGCACACGTAGCCGCCGGTCCCGAAGACCAGGTCCGCCCCAAAACGGTCCAGCAGTCTGCCCGCAAGGTTGATGCCTCCCACCAAATCTCTGAGGGCGCCTATGCAGCGCGGTGACAGCAGCTGGTTCAGGGGGCAGGCAGGCACCGCTTCAAAATCGATCCCCGCTTCCTGAGCGGCAGCGGCCTCGGGCCCTTTTTCCGTCCCGATATACAGCAGCTGCGCCTGAGGCACCCTCTTTCTGATATATTCAGCCACGGCCACGGCAGGATACACGTGTCCTCCCGTTCCGCCGCCGGTGATGACTATATTCACCTGACGCCTCCCCGATAACGGCTTCTTCCCCCTCTCTTCCCGGGCTCTCCGGGAGCAAAGGCGTTGCTGAGGCTGAAAGCCGGCTTTTTCTTAAAATATATTTTCAGTTCCTTGGGCTTCTTGTCGGCGTTCATGGAGGCTATCTTTAGCAGGCTCATCAGCAAAAAGCAGGCGATGATGGAGCTGCCTCCGTAGCTGACAAAGGGCAGACACACTCCCGTGGAGGGGAGTATGTTCAGGGTCACGGCTATGTTCAGAAAGGCCTGAAACAGTATGAAGGACGCGGAGGTCAGAGCCAGTATCCGGCAATATCTGCTCCTGCTCCGGGCAAATATGGACCAGGCGGTCCCCATCAGGACGCAATAGACCAGTATCAGCACTATGCAGCCCACGCAGCCCAGCTCCTCCGCTATGGTGGTGAATATGTAGTCGTTGGCGGGCTCGGGTATGATGTATTTGGCGTGCCCGTTGCCGAAGCCGCATCCGAACAGACCGGCGGAGGCTATGGAGGCCAGACTCTTCAATACCTGGTCCCCCTCCTGCGCGGCGTAGGACACCGGGTCCAGCCAGGCGGCGATACGCATCTGCCTGAAGGCGTCTCCGTGCATGAGGACGTAAAAGCCGGCCAGCATGCCGGAGCCCATCAGGCCGATGAAGTATTTCATATGCATTCCGCCCACGTAGAGTCCCGCCAGGAACACGCAGCCGTACAGGATGCCCGTGGACATGTTGTTGATGGCCACCAGCCCGCAGATGCCGAAGAGCAGCAGATAGACCATCCACTCCATGACTGTGGGAGCGTTGGTCTGCTCCGTGACTATCCAGGCCATGCCCAGACAAAAGGCGGGCTTTATGAGCTCGGAGGGCTGAAGGCTCATACCGCCTATGCTGAGCCATCGGACGGCGCCGTTGGCCTCGGAGCCGGAAAAGGTCACTGCCAGCATGACCGCCATACTGACAAAGAGCAGCGGGACGGTGCACCTTTTCAGCAGCATCAGCCAATCCTTATAATACACGGCAAATGGCACCAAGACATAAAAAATGGCCGCAATGATGCCGAACCCCAGCTGCTTGTAGGCTCTCAGAAACAAAGCGCCGCCGCCCGCGCTCCTGTCCAGAGCGCAGGTGTCGAATATCATGACCAGCCCGAACAGGGGCAGGAGTATGCACAGGATATCCAGCAGCTTGTTTGCCGATTGGGCCTTGCTATCCATTGTCCGAGAGCTCCTTTACGCAGGCTGCGAACTGCTCCCCTCTGTCCTGGAAGCCGGAAAACATGTCAAAGCTGGCGCAGCCGGGAGTCAGGGCCACCGTGTCTCCGGGCCGGGCTTTCTCCGCCGCGGTCAGGACCGCTTCCTTCAGGGTCCCGGCGGGGCAGCAGGCTTCAAAGCCCTCCTTCCGGAAGGCGTCGAGGATCTTGTCTCTGTCCACGCCTATGACCACAGCATAGGAGCAGGTCTCTTTGACTGCCCGGGCAAAGTCCGTGAAATCGGAGCCCTTGTCCTTGCCTCCGCATATGAGCACCTGGCCCCCCTCCACAGCCCTGACGGAGCTGACGGCGGCCTGTACGTTGGTGCACATGGAATTGTTGACGTATCTGACGCCCTTTATCTCGCATATGGTCTCCATGCGGTGGCTGACCCCTCCGAAGCCCGCAAGGGCCCTGTGGACGCCGGCAGAGGCAAAGTCCCTGACGAGGAGTATGGCCGCCATGGCGTTGGCTATATTGTGCCGGCCGGGCACCTGCAGACAGGAGGTATCCAGTATCTCCTCCTCTGCGCCATTGTCGCAATAGATGATCTTGCCGTCCCGACAGTAGCAGCCTCTTTCCACCGGATGCTCCAGTGAAAAGGTATAGACCCGGCTCCCGAGGCGGTCCTTCAGACCGGAGACAAAGGGGTCGTCGTCGTTGAGGACGGCCCGGGCATCCTCCTTCTGATAACGGAAGAGCTTGGCCTTGAGGGCCGCGTAGTTTTCCCGGGTGCCGTGCCTGTCCAGATGGTCCGTGCCTACGTTGAGAAGAGCGGCTCCGGCGGGAGCGAAGGTGTTGCACCTCTCCAGCTGAAAGGTGGATATCTCGCACACTATCACCGAGTCGGCCTCGGCCTTGCCCACGCACTCAATGAGGGTGAGCCCCTCCCGGCTCCGGCAGCTGACGGAGGGCTTGTAGCCCGCCACGTTGCCGCCGATAAAATAGTCCAGCCCGCTCTCCTTCAATATCTTGCCGGCCATGACCGTAGTGGTGGTCTTGCCGTTGGTGCCGGTGACTGCCAGTATGGGACAGGGGCTGAGGCGCCAGGCCAGCTCTATCTCCGATATGATCTCGATGCCCCGGCTGTCGGCTTCGGCGAAGAAGGGAGCCGTGGGAGGTATGCCGGGAGACACGACGATCTGATCCGTGTTGTCCAGGTCTATATCGTTGGACCGGCAATACACGGTGACGCCTTTGTTCATAAGGTCGAGGATATCGTCCGCCTTGTCATTGAAGGAGCACATGTCATACACGGACACCTTCGCCCCTTCTTCGGCAAGTCTTTCTGCGCAGGCCTTGCCGGATCTGGCCAGGCCCACTACGGACACGTTCTTCCCTGAATACTCCATGTTACAATACTATTCTCCCAATACCCATCAATACAGCCGCCATGCTGCACAGGAAGGTGATGATACAGGCTCTCGCGGTGATCTTCTGCTCGGGGATCCCCTTCATTTCAAAATGATGATGGACGGGCGCCTTGAGAAAGAGCCTCTGTCCCTCTCCCCGGGTGATCCGGGTATATTTGAACCAGGCCCACTGAATGACCGTGGAAAAGCCGTCCAGCACAAACACCAGCGCTGCGGCAAAAACAACGAGCTCATAATGAGTGACGATGCCCCAGCCTATAAGGGCAGAGCCCAGAAAGAGAGACCCTGTGTCTCCCATGAACACTCTGGCCGGATTGGAATTGAGATACAAAAAGGCCAAAGAGGCTCCGCAGATGCACAGGAGCCAGGGCGACACGAGACAGAGCCCCAAGACCAGGCAGATGACAGCTGTCATGCCCCCTGCCAGACCGTCCAGACCGTCGGTGATATTGACAAAATTCACAAAGGCGGTGGCCACCAGGCTCATGCCGGCTGTATAGACGTATTTCAGCCACAGGCTGCTGTCAAAGATGCCGGGGGCTCCGTTTGCCCGCACCGATGAGTACACGAAACACACCCCCACGGCCAGCTGCAGCAGGGCCTTGGGTGTGCTTTTGATGCCCCGTATCCCCCGTTTTGGGAACACCGTGAGCCAGTCGTCAACGGCTCCGATAAGGGCATTGGCCAAAGCGTAACAGAGCAGAGGACAAATGTGCTCCCAGGCGTTATATGAGCTCCCGAAATACCGGTACTCATGCAACAACAGATACAATGCCACCGATACGAATACGATCATCAGGCCGCCCATGGTGGGAGTCCCCGCCTTGCCGGTATGAAAGTCCGGCGCGTCCGGAGATATCCTCTGTCCCAGCTTCAGATCAAAAAGAAGCCTCATTACCGCAGGCATGACGGCAAGTCCCAGCGCACAGGCGGCAAAGACGATGACAAAGCCGCCGAGGGAGAAATTCCGAAAAGGAAGGGAGTTAAAAGTTTCTTTCCACTCGGGAACAAAGAGCAGAAAATCTCTTAAAGAACCTATTATATAGTCCGGCATAACCTGTACCTCTACATATTGATCAGCAGCAGACTGATGCGCTCCATCTTCATGGACCGGGACCCTTTTACCAGCACGCAGTCGCCGGAGCGGAAATCTCCGTCGCGGATGGACTCGGACATGGCTGCGGAGGACTCAAAGCGGCTGATACGGGCCGGGTCCATACCGGCGGCAGCCGCCCCTTCCGCCACGTGTCCGGACAATTCTCCCACGCAGCAGAGCCGGTCTATCTGCAGTCTGGCCACAGTCCTGCCCAGCTCATAGTGCAGCTCCTCGGCATAATCCCCCAGCTCCAGCATATCGCCCAGTATGGCGGTCCTGGTGCGTCCCGGCAGCCGGGCAAGGGTCCTGACGGCCCCGTCCATGGAGGCGGGATTGGCATTGTAGGTGTCGTCTATGACCGTGAGCCCGGAGGGAGAGGTGATCACGTTGAAGCGCTTGTCTATGTTCCTGTATTCCGCCAGCTTCCCGCGGATATAGTCCTCGGACACTCCGCAGTAGAGGGCGCAGCCCACGGCGGCCAGAGCGTTGATCATATAGTGCTCCGCCAGAGTGGGTATAAAGAGCTCCGTCAGGACTCCGAAGGGAGTCACCGCAGAAAACCGGATGCCCTCGCCGGACAGGCGGGGGTCAACGGGATATATATCCGCATCCGAATTGGCTCCAAAGGTAAAAAAACGACCCTTGCAGGCGTTTCTCAGTCTCTTGTGGTATCTGCCGTCCCAGTTCACAAAGGCGGCTCCGGAGGGAGCCAGCGCTTCCAGCAGCTCCGCCTTGGCGGAGGCTATGTTGTCCTGAGTCTTCAGCAGCTCTATGTGGGACAGGCCTATATTGGTGATGATGCCTATATCCGGCCGGGCTATCCTGCACAGATAGGCGATCTGCCCGGGGCCTCTCATGCCCATCTCCGTCACCAGAGTCCGGGTGTCTTCTCCGGCCTGGAGCACGGTCAGGGGAAGCCCTATCTCATTGTTGAAATTGGCGTGGGTCTTGACACAGGGCCCCAGCTCCTCCAGCAGCGAAGCGGTCATCTCCTTGGTGGAGGTCTTGCCCACCGAGCCCGTGATACCTATGGTCAGAGCGGGACACCGGCTGCGGTGAAAGGCGGCAAAGTCCCCCAGGGCCTTCAGTGTGTCCGGCACCCGTATCACGGGAAAAGCCAGACCCTCCACAGGTCTGGACACCACCGCCGCGGCGCAGTCCTTCAGGCCCTGCAGGTAGTTGTGTCCGTCGTGGGTGTCGCCTATAAGGGCAAAAAACACCTCGCCCGGTCTGATGGCGCGGGTGTCGGTGGATATTCCTTCTATGACGGCGTCTCCGTCTCTGTCCGGCTTGCCGCCCAGGGCGGCAGCCACCTCATTCAGGGTGTATCTCATATGGCCTTCAGCGCATCCTCCGCCACCTTCAGGTCGTTGAAGTCCAGCCTGACGCCTTTTATTTCCTGATAGCCCTCGTGGCCCTTGCCGGCGATGACCACCAGATCGTCCTTTTTGGCCTCCCGGATGATCTCCCGGATAGCCTTTCTCCTGTCCGGCTCCACGGTCCAGCGGGCAGAGTATTCCCCGGGTATGCCGGAGATGATCTCCCGGATGATGTCCATGGGCTCCTCATATCTGGGGTTGTCGGAGGAGATCACGGCCCTGTCGCTGTTGGTGATGGCTATGCGGCCCATGATGGGTCTCTTGCCCCGGTCTCTGTTGCCTCCGCAGCCGAAGAGGGTCAGCAGGCGGCCCTTGGTGAGCTTTCTGGCGGATATGAGCAGCTTTTCCAGCTCGTCCGGGGTATGGGCATAATCCACGATCACCGAAAAGCCTCTGTCGCACTTGACCGCCTGGAACCTGCCGCTGACGGGCTGGCACAGCTCGATGCCCTTCTTGATGTCCGGCAGGCTGATGCCGTCGGCGTAGCATATGGCCGCCGCAGCCAGCACGTTGGAAATGTTGAATTCGCCGCCCATATGAAAATACACGGGCACGCACACGTCCCCTACGCACAGGGTAAACTCCACGTGATCCGCATACACGGAGGCGTCCCTTCCCGTGACGTCCGCCTCGCCGGTCTGGCTGAAGGTCACCACCTGTCCCCTGCATTTGCTGATGATCTCCCGGGAAAAGGTGTCGTCCAGGTTCACCACGCTGACTGCATCGGGGCCGGCGTATTCGGTGAAGAGCTTCAGCTTGGCTTCCTTGTAGGCGTCGGCGGTCTTGTGATAATCCAGATGGTCTCTGGCTATATTCAAAAAGGCGCAGATGTCAAAGTCGCACTTTTCCACCCTGCCCTGATCCAGAGCGTGGGAGGAGCACTCCATGACGCAGGCTCCGGCGCCGCAGTCAGTCATGTTGGCAAATATCTCCTGGAGCTCCCGGGAAAGAGGCGTGGTATGGGAGGATGCCGCCGCCTGATCGCCTATGGCCACCTTGATGGTGCCTATGAGGCCGGTCTTTATGCCGGCGTTGTTCAATATGGAATACACTATGTGGCTGACGGTGGTCTTGCCGCTGGTGCCGGTGATGCCTATGAGCTTCATCTTCCGGGAGGGATAGTCAAAAAACCGGGCGGAGGCCTGAGCCATGGATATGAGGGCGTTGGACGACCTGATGTAGCCTATCCCCGCCGGCAGGTCCAGAGTCTCGGGAGCCTTTTCGCAGAGCACGGCGGCGGCGCCGCCCTTTATGGCGTCGGGGATATATCTGGCCCCGTCCGTGTTGGAGCCGTTTATAGCCACAAAGAGACACCCGGGCCGGACCTTGCGGGAATCATAGCATATATCGGTGATGTCCGCTTCGGTAAAGATCACCTGCCCGGCATTGTCTATGCCATTTACTAAATCTCTGAATTTCATCATACTCTCCCGGTAATGCGCTTATCCAGCAGAAAACTTTATCTTCATATATCTCAGGCTGTCTTCCATGATCTGCTTCCAGGCCGGCGCAGCCACCGTGGCTCCGTGGGTGCTGCCGTGGGGCTTCACCACCCATACGGCCACCACCAGCTTCGGGTCATAGGCGGGGGCATAGCCCACAAAGGAAGCCATCCTGTCCGCGGTATAGACTATCTTGCCGGCGCTGTTTTCGGCCGTCATCTGGGCGCTGCCTGTCTTGCCGGCGCACTCCACGCCCTTGATCCTGGCATTTTTGCCTGTACCGTTCTCGACGCAGCCTATCAGGAGCTCCGTGACGATGCGGGAGGTCTCTTTGGAGATCACTCTCACCCCCGGATCGGGACTGTCGATCTCCCGGACCACTCCGCCGGCGTCCGTGTAGGTCTTCACAGGGGCGTGATCGCCGTCTTCTATGGCCTTGATCAGCTTCGGCCTGTAATACACTCCCCCGTTGGCTATGGCGCAGTAGCCTGCCGCCACGTTCAGGATGGTGGTGCTGGCGTGCTGTCCGAAGCTGACGGACCACAGGTCACGCCTGCCCCATCTGGAAGGCACGGTCCATATGCCCGGAGATTCGTTGCCTATCTCCGTGCTGGCCTTTTTGGTCAGGCCGAACTTGTCAAAATAGTCGTAGAGCACCGGGCCTGTGAGCCTTTCGCCGCAATAGGAAGCCCCCAGGTTGCAGGACTCCTGCAATATGATGCGGGGGGTCACGGCGCCGTGGCCGTGAGCATACTTGCCGGCATGCAGATCGCATTTCAGAGGAGGCTCGTTGCCCAGATATCTGTAGCCGGAGCAGCTGCCCACCACCTCGTCGGGGCCCAGGCCCTCGTTGATGGCTGCGGCCACCGTAAAGGCCTTCATGGTAGAGCCAGGCTCATAGGCGCTGACCGCCGCCAGGTTCTGATTCAGGAGGCTGTTGTAGCTCTTGCGGTTGTTGGGATCCCAGAAGGGATAGTTGGCCATAGCCAGTATCTCGCCATTGTGGGGATCCATCACCACCGCCATAGCCCTTTCGGGCGTAAAGTTCACAGCCACCTTTCTCAGAGCGTATTCGGCAAAAAACTGGATGTCCCTGTCGATGGTCAGGGTGATGTTCCAGCCGTCCTGTTTGGCGTGCATCTTTCTCTCCGAATCGGCCACGGGCTTGCCGTCCCAGAAGACGTTGGCCTCCATATAGCCGTCGGAGCCCCTGAGCTCCTTGTCATAAAACTGCTCGATGCCGCCCCGGAGAGTCTCCATACGCATCTGCTTGGTGGCGTTGGGATCCGAGTTCACGGCATCGTATTCGTAGGTGGTGGAGCCCACCAGTCCGGCACCCAGCTCCTTTTCGGGATACTCCCTCACGGTCCTCAGCTCGGGATTGATGCCTCTGATCTGCAGGCTCCTGACGGCATCGTAGATCTTCATGGAACCGTGCTCCACCACGTAGCAGGTGTTCTTGGGACACTTGTCTATCTTGTCCTTCACCACGCTTTTGGGCTTGTTGACAGCCTTGGCCAGCAGTCCTATGGCTTCGTCGTCCGTATAGACCACGATCTCTTTTTTGTTGATATCCTTATCCACCAGCAGCCTCATCAGCAGGCTCTTCACAAAGCCCAGATGAGCGTCGGAGGTGTCGTATTTGTCCTTGGTCTCGATGCGTCCCGGAGTGATCTCGTCTGCCTCCGCCAGCATTTCCCGCGCCAGCCCGGGAGTGACTTCTCCCTTTTGCCGCAGCTTTTCCGCTATATCCCTGACTATGCGCCGGGCAATGACCCTGTCGTCCCTCAGCTCGGGGTCGGAAAACCTTTTTTTCAGCTCGTCGGCGACTCTGCCGGCCGCCTCGTCGCTCCGGAGTATGAGAGCGGGATCGCTGTCCGCCACATAGGCCGCGATGGCCTGAGCGTTGCCGCCGGAGAGCAGCTGCTTCTTGGCGTCTCTCACCCTGATGTCCTTGATCACTTTGCGGGTCAGGATGTCGTCCAGCAGTATCTTCTCGGCCTTTTTGTTGAAGCCTATCCAGGCCGCGTCCTCATTCTTGACCAGAGGATAGCCGTTGCGGTCGTAGATGATGCCTCTCTGAGCCTTGTATTCAAAGGTCTTGGATTTTCTGGCCTCTTCCTGTCTGTAATGTCCCGCGTCGAATATGCTGACGCTGACCAGCCGGTAGATTATAAGCAATACGAACAGGCAAAGGATCGCCCCTGCCTGCTTGCACCGCGTCAGATTAGTCTTTGACATTGGGGGCTTGCCCGGCGCCGGCCGAGCCGGACCCCAGCGGCTGATCCTTGTCTATGCGGATCTCGTAGGGGTTGGTGTTGGTCATGCCCAGAGAGGCCGCAAACTGCATCACAGTCTTGCGCGAATTGGCCTCGTTGAGGTCCGCATTCAGGGCGGCTATATTTTTCTCGCAGAGCCTGATGCTGCGCTGAGTGGCGTCCACCTCTCTGTGCACGCTTTGGGTAATGCTTCTCAGCATGCTGTACACCACGCCTGTGACCACCACTCCGATGCCCACTATGAGGACGAGCTTGAGGAGCAGCCCTTTCACGTCCAGAGGCAGCCGGATGTGGCGGCGGGATCCGCTGGCCTCACCGTCTCCGTCGGAGCTTTTTTTGCTCGGGGTCAGCTCGGGAGTCACCGAAGAAGACCCGGAGTGGGAGCCGGTCTTGCGGGCAGTGGGATGAGCCGCGGCGCTGTAGCTGCTTTTGCGCAGCCACTGATTGTTGAGCGCAGCGGGGACTCTGTGACTCTTGAGAGCGCCGGTCCCGTCCGTGTCGTAATAATCGGCGCTTCTGTATTCTTTCTCCGCCTCACCCTGTCTGTACTGGTTATTCATGATAGCTCCTCGCTCTCTCGTTTTCTGTTTTGATCGCGCTTCTCAGCTTTGCGCTTCTGGACCGGGGGTTTGCCCGGATCTCTTCTTCCGACGGTATGATGGGTTTTTTGGTGAGCACCTTCAGTATATGCCGCGGCCTGCAGATGCACACCGGTATGTCCGGAGCGCAGATGCATCCCCCGGAGTCGTGGCGGAACAGGGTCTTGACTATCCTGTCCTCCAGACTGTGAAAGGATATCACCGATATGATGCCTCCCGGCGGCAGTATATCCACTGCCTGTTCCAGCGCGGACTCAATGTGCCTGAGCTCGCCGTTGACTGCGATACGCAGAGCCTGGAAGGTCCTGGTGGCGGGATGAATCCTGGAGCCCCTGCGGGCAAAGGACACGGCGCCCTCCACTATATCGGCCAGCTGCTTGGTACTCGTGACGGGAGACTCCTCCCTGGCCCTGACTATGGCCCGGGCTATCACCCTCGACAGCCGCTCTTCGCCGTATTTGTATATGATGTTCGCCAGCTCTTCCTCCGGCAAGTGGTTCACGTACCACTCGCAGGGCCTGTCTCCGGAATCGGGGCCGGACATACGCATGTCCAGATACTCGTCCCTCATGAAGCTGAAGCCCCGGGGAGCATCCAGCTGATGGCCCGACACCCCCAGATCAAAGAGGATCTTGCAGGGGACCGCGCCCAGGCCCTCCAGGACGCTTTTCAGCTCGCTGAAGTTGGCTCTCACCAGCCGCTTGTTGCTCCAGGCCGCCAGAGATCTGCCGCATTCGTCTATGGCTTCGGGATCCCTGTCAAGGCCTATGAGGAGCCCCTCGGGGATCCGCTTCAGGATCTCCCGGGAATGACCGCCCCCTCCCAGAGTAGCGTCAAGGACAGTGTCGTCGGGCTGCAGATCCAGCCCGTCCACCGCCTCTTTCAGGAGAACGCTCTCATGGTAAGCGCTCATTATTGCGATCGGACATAGCCCGGAAGAGCTGGTCGGCAGCCTCCGTGATGGCCTCCGGTGTCTCGTGCCTGGCTTCAAACTTGTCCAGCTCGGCAGGCGACCATATTTCCACGTAATTCCCGGCGCCTATCAGGATGGCAGACTTGTCTATCTTTGCATAGCGCCGCTGCTCAGGCGTCAGGGAGATGCGGTAGTTGTCCTTGTCCGCCTCCGGAGTCAGGGAGGTCATACCGGAAAACAGCTGCCGCCGAAGGGTCCTGACGGTGGGGTCAAACATACCCTGTAGGGATCCGCGGGACATCTCCTCCAGATCCTTCTGTATATTCTCGGACATGGTGGCGGTCACCATCCACAGACAGCCAATGCCCTTAAACACCACGCAGCTGTGCCCCAGCTCGTTTTTCAGGCTGGCCGGCAGACAGAATCTGCCGTTTTTGTCCACGCTGATATTGTACGTCCCGATAAGCTGTCCCACTGTTTTTGACTCCGATTTCCGTTTTTGCAGGCCGATTTCCACCTGCTTACACCATAATTCAGTGCAAAATGCCGTGTTTTGCCCTGAAACACGGGGCAAAACACCACTTTTCACCACACTACACTTATATTTTATCCTATCCGTAAAGGGCCTGTCAATAAAATTTCCCGATTTTTTCGTTGGAATATCGTATTATTTTTTTGTAATTTTGTGCCGTCTCGGCGGGGTCTCTCCCCCATGGGTCTCCGGGGCTGCGCCGGGGAGTTCAAAACAAGAGGATTTTGGTGTATAATATAGATGTATAATACTTTAGAATAATGACCGGGGGTATATCATATGTCCACATTGCTGACAGCATTGAACGAAAAGAAGATCCTGACCGGCGACGGAGCCATGGGGACCATGCTCAGCGCCGCGGGCCTGACGGGCAAGTGTCCCGAGCTGTGGTGTCTGGAGGCTCCGGACAAGGTCAGGGCCATAGCGGAGGCCTACATAGAGGCGGGCAGCTATCTGGTGACCACCAACACCTTCGGGGGCACCGACATCAAGCTGAAGGAGTGCGACCCCGCTCTGGCCGAGAGGGCCGACGAGATCAACAGAGCGGCAGTGGTCCTGGCCAAAGAGGCGGCCGGGGACCGGGCTCTGGTGGGAGGCGACATGGGCTCCACCGGCCATCTGGCCAAAGAAGAATACGGCGACATACCCGTGGACGACCTGTACGCATCCTTTTCCCGGCAGGCCCGGGTCCTGAAGGAAGCGGGGGCGGACTACATCATCATAGAGACCATGACCTCCGTCATGGAAGCCGAGGCTGCCATAAGGGCTGCCAAGGAAACGGGGCTGACCGTGATCTGCACCTTTGCCTTTGACCTCAACAAGAGGGGCCAGTTCCGCACCTTTATGGGAGTAGGCCCGGAGATGGCGGCCCAGGCCTCCGTGGACGCGGGAGCGGACATAGTGGGCGCCAACTGCGGCAAGGACACCACCATAGAGCACATGGCAGAGATCACGGGGCTCATCAGACAGGTCACGGACAAGCCTGTGATCATCAACTCCAACGCGGGAGCGCCCATACTGGACAACGGGCAGATCACCTACAACGAGACTCCCGAAAAGATGGCCTCCTTCGTCCCGGCCCTCATCGAGGCCGGCGCCTCCATCATAGGCGGCTGCTGCGGCACTACCCCGGCCCACATCAAGGCCATAGCCGAAGCCATTCGCAAATATCAGGCCTGACCCAAAAAAAGAGCGCCGGAGAGATGTTTCTCTCCGGCGTTTGTCGTCATTAGAGCCTTTCAAAGCAGGCGCCGTGGCCGCCGTAAGAGCCCGTGATGAGAGCAGTTTGTTGTCAGCTGTCTCCCTCTACATATCGCAGAGCAGCTCAAAGCCGCATACGTTGATCTCCTCTCCCCGGCTCCTGGAGCATTTGGTCCCCGCCGGCTCCAGAGTCAGGATATGCTCCCCGACGCTGTCGGAGTCAAAGTCCCGGAACAGGGCTATGTCGTTGGACTCGTTGAAGAAATCTATCTCTCCCTTTACCTCTCCGTCCAGAAGGACTCTGGCTATGCCTCCGACATGCCTGCCGTGATAGCGGACCCTTACGCCCCTGCCTTTGAACCGGTAGGTGCAGCGGGCCTCCCTGTCCTCCGAGGCGGCAAAGGATTCCAGCCTTCTCCACGCTCCCTCAAAGTCGGCCAGCCGATAGGTGGCAAGGCTTATATCCGCCTCGGGGTCCATATACAGGAAGTATTCCTCGTTTTCCTTATACATATAGAAGGGCTTCATGACTATGTCATGGTTGTCCCGGCGCCGCCAGGTGAGCTCTTCGCAGGGCATGGGCTCAAAGTCCTCGGCTATCTTGTCCGGCTCCACAAAGAGGGCCGGGTTCACGTCGGCGCCGCCCCGGAAGGCCATGGCCATAGGTCCGTAGGTCACGGCCCAGGGCAGGCTCTCGTCATCAAAGAGATAGTTGACCCTGAACTCCATGGGCAGGTCGATCTCCACCTCGTCGCCCTTTTGCCAGCTGCGGCTGAGGACGCCCCAGCCCAGCTCCTTTTTGTAGGAGACCTTTTGGCCGTTGACCCGGACCACGGGCTCCGACGCCGCCCACCCGGGTATGCGGAACTTCAGAGCGAACTCGCAGTCTGCATCCACGGTCACTTTCGCCTTGGGCTCTGTGGGGAAGGCGCTCTTTTTCTGGCTTACGGACACCCTTTGGCCCTTCACCGTCAGCTCTGCCTCCGAAGCAAAATACTGGGCCACGTATACGCTGTCCTCGTCGGTGAAATACAGGAGATCCTTGTATTCGCACACAGCCTGAGGTCTGGTGCCTGTGCAGCAGGGCCAAGGCGAGGCGTGGTAGTGCCGCTTGTGGGCGCCGCAGGTCTTGTATTCCGAATGATAGAACACCCGTCCCTCTCCCGTGTTGGGCAGGGAGGCGCCGATGCAGTTCAGTATCAGCCGCTCCACCCAGTCGGAATACCGGGCCTCGCCGGTGAAGCAGGTAAGGTATTTGGAGAGCTTGAAGCCCGCCCAGCTGCCGCACTGGGTCTCAAAATGGTGGCTGGCATGCTTCAGCTGGTCCGCCACCACGCTGCGGGGAGCCATATTTTCTCCGGAGCCGTAGCCGCCGGTGACGTAGCACTGCTCGTTCTGCAGGAACTCGTAGGCGGCCTTCAGTATATCCACGTATATTTCGCTGCCGGTCACTATATAGGCCATGCCTGCGCCGCTGAAGGTGTTCACGTGGCTGTAGGCGTGATGCCAGGGAGACTTTTTGTACATATTCTCATAGTCCCGGTTCAGTATCTCGTTCCAGTACTCGGAGTATTCCCACTTGGAGGCGTACATTTTATACCTTTCGTCTCCGGACACCATATAGGCCTTGTACAGATTCTCGGACTGGGTGTACCACTCCCCTGTATCCTGCCCCACGGTGTCGCAGTATTTTCTGGTCTCGGGCACGTGCTTTTCTTCCCAGTCGGTGATACGGGCGAGATAGTCCATGGCCCGCTCCTCGCCGCACAGGTTGGCTATATCCACCAGCCCGCACACCAGCTTGTCGTAGTAGTAGCAGGAGAGGAAGGGCTTCCGGGTATCGAAGAAGAAGCCGTCCTCCTCGATGGTCTTGCCCCACTCGTCCATGAGATACACTGCCTTTTCTCTGTATTTTTCCTCGCCGGTGGCCTTGTAAAATCTGGCGTAGGCGGACAGGTACTGCCCGAAGGGGGAATGGCTCACGTAGACCCCTCCCATGGGCTTGCCGGGGGCGGGCAGGCCCCTGCACAGCCGGTAGGGCTTCAGCAGGTCGTCGTTGGGTATGCTGTAATAAAAGCGGAGCACGCTGTCCAGCTGGCGCCCCAGCTCGCCGTAAAGCGTGGTGTTCTCAAGCCCCGCGGGCCTGAGCCTGGCATTCTCAAAAAAGTCTGTCATGTTACTTGTTGAATCCTTCTATCCTTTCTAAGTTAAAATAGCTCTGCGGAGACTCGGGGTTTCTCCTGTCGGTGGTCACTATGCGCACCCGGTGCATCCCCTTGGAGCCGGCGTCAAAAACGCTTGTCGCCCTCTCTCCCCGGGCGTCCTTCTTGTAGAGGTCTATCTCTCCCTTCTTCTCACCGTCTATATACACGTCCATGATGCCGCAGTCGTTGAACAGATAATAGCTCACCCTCACGGTGTCCCCCCATAAGGTACGCTCCGCCGTGGGACCGGCAAAGTACACGGTCATCCAGTTGTCCCTCTTTATCCAGCCGCCCTTGTACACGGCGCCCAGATAGGATATGGTGGGGTCTGTGATATACATGTAATATATCTCCCCTTCCCTGACGTCGTAAAAGGGCTTGAAGATGAGCTCGGGATAATTTTTGTGGCGCCAGGTCATGCCCTCGCCCCGGACCAGCTGCTTGCCCGGGGAGGCGGCGTCCAGCTTCCTGAAGGGGTTTTGGTCCACGCCGTCGGCCATGCACACGAGAGCCACGGGGCCGTACATGAGCACCCAGGGATTGTCCTCCCTGTCCAGCAGATGACAGGCCCAAAGAGACATGGGGAATGCTATCTCCACCCGGTCTCCGGGGTCCCACCTGCGCAGGAGGAGGCCCCAGCCCCTGACCTTGGAATAGACCGTATCCCGGCCGTTGATCCTGACCATGGGGCTGTCGTTCCAGGAAGGGATGCGGAACTTCAGGGAAAAGACGGCGCTCTTCTCGGGCGTGACGACCAGAGTGGTCTTCTCTTCGTTGGGAAAGTCGGTGAGCTGCTCCAGATGCACCTTGCCCGTCGTCAGCTCAAAGGCGGCCTCAGAAGCAAAATACTGACTGACGCAGATGGATCTGTCGTCGTAATAATAGAGCTGGTCGCAGTAATCGGGTATGGCTTCCGCCCGGGTCCCGGAGCAGCAGGGCCAGCCCACCTGGGGCTTGTTGATCTTTTCCGCTCCCTCGGCGGCGTAGTCGGAGTAATAAAAGGTGACGCCGTTTTCCTTCATGGGCAGGGAAGCGCCTATGCCGTTCACCAGCAGCTTTTCCGTCCAGTCGCCGTAGCGTCCTTCTCCGGTGAGACCCGTCAGATACTTGACTATCTTGAAGCCCGCCCAGCTGCCGCACTGGGTCTCAAAGGTATTGTGCAGGGTCTTGGAAGCCTTGATGAGCTCCTCCTCCGGCATAAGGGATTCGCTGGCGCCGAAGCCCCCGGTGGCATAGCACTGGGTGTCCGTTACGAAATCATAGGCGGCCTTCAGGGTGTCCAGATACCAGCCGTTGCCCGTGGCGGCGTAGGCCGTCCCCAGGGAGGCGAAGGTGTTCACGTGGCTGTAGCCGTGGTGCCACCCGGGCCGCTTGAACATTTCCTCTGTGTCCCCGTCGTGGACCTCGGTCCAGTATTTGATGTATTCCCACACTTTGGCAAAATCCCTGTAGCGCTCATCGCCCGTATAGAGCCAGACCCGGTACAGGTTTTCCGACAAGGTGTACCATTCCCCTGTGTTGATGCCTGTGACGTCGCAGTATTCCCGGGTGCGGGGCAGGTTTTTCTCCGCCCAGTCCGTGATCCTGTCCATATACACCTTGGCTTCCTTTTCGCCGCAGTAGTGGTATATGTCCGCCAGACCGCCCATGAGCTTCTCATACTGATAGGCTCCCAGAAGACCTCCCTTCGAGGGCAGGAAAAAGCCGTCTTCCTCGATGGTCTTGCCCCACTCCCGCATGAGGTAAAGGGCCTTGTCCTTGTACCTCTCGTCCCCGGAAGCGGCGTAGGCTCTGGCGTAGCCCGCCAAAAACTGGCCAAAAGGACCGTGTCCCACGTAAACTCCGCCCATATTCTCCCCGGGAGCGGGCTGCCCCGCCCTCTCCCTGTAGGGCTTCAGAAGGGAGTCGTCGTTGAGGTTCAGGTAGAATCGGCTGTTCTCCGCGAACTGGCGCCCCAGCTCGCCCTTCAGGACCACTCCTTTGTAATCCATGGGCTTCAGGGCGTAGCGGTCAAACTCGCCGCACAGGGCCGCCGCGCACAAAAAGAGCAGGCACAAACACGTAAATACTTTCAGCATATATCCTCCGATCGAGCCGGCCGACAAGGCCCTGCTCAATTGTATATATCGTCTATCCTTTCTATATTGAAAATGCCGTCCTTCGACTCGGGGTTCCGCCGGTCGGTGGTCACCACGCGGACCGTGTGGCTGCCCTTGGCGGGAGCAAAGAACTCAAAGAAGGCCTTTTCGCCCCTGACGGGTCTGTAAAGGTCCATCTCACCGGCCTTTTCTCCGTCTATATACACGTCCATGACGCCGCAGTCGTCGTAGCACATGGCGCTGATACGGACGCCCCTGCCCCAGAACTTCTTTTCCGCAAAGATGCCCACGGTGCCTGTGACCATCACGCCGTTTCGCTTGTCCCAGCCGCCCTTATACACGGCGCCCAGATAGTGCTCGGCGGGATCGGCTATATACATAAAATAGGCTTCTCCGTCTCCCAGAGCGTAAAAGGGCCTGAATTCTATGTCCGGCAGGTCCTTGTGGCGCCAGACCATGCCTTCTCCCCGGACCAGCTGCCGGTCTATGGTCTCCGGGTCCAGCAGCCGGAAGGGGTTCTCCATGGCTCCCTTCTTCATGCACACCAGCACCACGGGGCCGTAGGTCAGCGCCCAGGGGTTGTCCCTTTCGCCGAAGAGATGGCAGGCTCTCAGGGTCATGGGCAGCTGCAATACCACCCGGTCCCCGGGGCGCCATTTCCGGAGCACCCTGCCCCAGCCTCTCTTCTTTTCAAAGGGGGTATCCTTGCCGTTGACCGCCACCGACACTCCCTGTTCCGCCCAGGCGGGGATGCGGAAGCACAATCCGAAGACGGCGGGCTTGTCGGGGTCCACGGTGATCAGAGTCTTTTCTTCCTCGGGGAAACGGGTGGTCTGGTCCAGCCGGACCCGGACGCCTCGCAGCTCCGTCTCCACTCCGGAAGCAAAGAACTGGCTGACGTAAATATTGGCGTCGTCATGATAATACAGCTGATCGTGATAGTCGGGGATGGCCTCCGCCCGGGTCCCCGAGCAGCAGGGCCAGCCCAGATCCGGCTTCAGGATCTTTTCCGCTCCCTCCGCCGCGTAGTCGGAATAATAAAAGGTGACGCCGTAGCCGCTGGTGGGCAGGGAAGCCCCCACTCCGTTGATCAGCAGCTTTTCCGTCCAGTCGCCGTAGCGGCCCTCGCCTGTAAAGCCGGTCAGATACTTGACTATCTTGAAGCCGGCCCAGCTGCCGCACTGGGTCTCAAAGGTGTTGTGATTGGTCTTGGCCGTCATTATCACGCCCTGCCGGGGCAGCAGCACCTCCGCGGCTCCGTAGCCGCCGGTGGCAAAGCACTGTTCGTTCTGCACGAAGTCATAGGCGGTCTTCAGGGTGTTGAGATACTTGTCGCCCCGTCCCGCGGCGTAGGCCGCTCCCAGAGAGGCAAAGGTGTTCACGTGGCTGTAGCCGTGGTGCCACCCGGGATGGGAGTATATGGCGTTCCAGTCGCCGGAGGCCACCTCGTCCCAGTATTCGTTGTATTCCCACACCTGGGCAAAGCGCCTGTATCTGTCGTCTCCCGTATAGAGCCAGGCCCTGTAGAGGTTTTCCGACAGAGTGTACCACTCGCCTGTCATGGCCCCGGTGACGTCGCAGTAGGTCTTGTCCCGGGGTATGTTTTTCTCAGCCCAGTCCGTGATCCGGTCCATATACCCCTTGGCTTCCTTTGCGCCGCAGTAGTGATACACGTCCACCAGGCCGCCCATGAGCTTTTCGTATTGGTAGGCCACCAAAAAGCCGTCCTTCAGGGGGAAGCCGTAGCCCGCGTCGTCTATGGTCTTGCCCCACTCGTTCATGAGATGCAGGGCCTTCTCTCTGTATTTTTCGTCTCCCGTGGCGGCGTAGGCTCTGGCATAGCCGGACAAAAACTGTCCGAAGGGGCCGTGGCCTGCATACACGCCTCCCATGGAGCCCCCGGGAGCGGGCAGTCCTGCCCTCACCCGGAAGGGATACAGCAGATAGTCGTCGGACAGACCGTAGTAAAACGCTTCGTTTTCTTCGAACTGGCGCTGCAGCTCTCCCTTCAGATACACCCCCTTGTAATCCATGGGCTTCAGGACGTATCTGTCCGGCTCGCCCCACAGGGCAGGGCTCCACAGGGAGACGAGGAACAGCAAGAGAAACAACCTTTTCATAATTCACCGTAAAAAGGGCAGCGGGATCCGGTCTGGGGATCCTGCTGCCCGGACATCTCAGTCGCAGAAATTCGCGGCTATAAAGTCATAGCTTTGCTTCAGGGACTCAAAGGGGTCGCCGTCGCAGACGTCCTGCTCGACGATAAACCACTCGGTGCCTCCCTTTTCGGCAGAGGGGATGATGTCGGCCCAGTCCAGATTGCCGTTGCCTATCTCGGCGAATTTGACGGCGTTCTCCTCATTGACCTTATAATCCTTCAGGTGCAGCAGTGGCATCCGGCCCGCCAGCTTTTTCATCCATTTGGAAGGCTCCTGTCCGCCAAACTGGGCCCAGTAGGTGTCCAGCTCCATCTTCAGATATTCGGCGGGAACTGTGTCCAGGAGAGTGTCCAGTATGAGCTTGCCGCCGACCTTTTTGAACTCTATGTGGTGGTTGTGATACGAGAATACAATGCCGTTCTCGCTGAGTATCCGCCCGCATTCCGCCAGGGAGTCAGCCAGCTTTTTCACGTCGTCCGCCGTGTTCAGGGGATAGGGCCCGGGATGGGGAAAGGCCGTGTGGACGCAGGAGAGCTTCTTCAGACGCTCCACCACCTTCATGGGCTCCTCAAAGAGCATCTTGGGGCTCTCGTGGGTGGCTATGCACCGCAGGCCGTGGTCATCCAGCAGCTTCTTGCACACCTTTTCGTCAATGGGGCCCATGCCGCTTATCTGCACGGTCTCGTAGCCCAGGCTCCGCACTTTGGCAAAGCTCTCCGCTACGCCCTTTTCGTCCTTGATGAAGTCGCGCACGGTATACAGCTGCGCGGCGATCTGATATTTTTTCATATATCTCTCCTCGAGTTTATTTACCTAAGTCCAACACCACCGCTTCCTCGCCGCAGTCGGGAAACTTCGGACAGTTGATACACTCGGACCAGATCTTCTGGGGCAGAGTGTTTTTCTCCACCCGGCGAAAGCCCAGGGCTTCAAAAAAAGGCACCTTGTAGGTCAGGGCAAACACCCTGTCAATGTCCAGGCTCCTGCAATCCTCCACACAGGCGGTGACCAGAGCGGAGCCCAGCCCCATGCCCTGACACTCGTCCCTGACTGCCAGAGACTTGATCTCGGCCAGATCGGCCCAGCACACGTGGACTGCGCAGCAGCCCAGCACGCGGCCGGCGGAGTCCTCCGCCACGTAAAAATCTCTGATGTTCTCATACAGCACCGACAGGGATTTGGGCAGCATCTGATCCCTGGCCGCAAAATCGTTGACCAGCTCCTGTATCTCCGTCACGTCCCCCAGCCGCGCCTTGCGGATGGCGGCCTTGTCTGCTATGTCAATACGCAATTTTTCGCAGCTCCTTTACAAACTCGTCAAATACTTTGTCCTCTGCCACGGTCCTCAGCAGCTCGCCCCGGGCAAACAGGGCGCATTTGCCGTCGCCGCCGGCTATGCCCAGATCGGCTTCTCTTGCCTCCCCGGGACCGTTTACCACGCAGCCCATGACAGCC
Organism: Abditibacteriota bacterium; assembly: GCA_017552965.1. Lineage (NCBI taxonomy): Bacteria > Pseudomonadati > Abditibacteriota > Abditibacteriota bacterium. The sequence continues at coordinate 71,053 of JAFZNQ010000076.1, forward strand.
ACGGTCACAGGCCTTGCGGGCCTCTCTCTGTCCAGATAGTCCGCCACCTTTTGGGCCAGCTCCTCCAGAGCTATACGGGTCCTGCCGCAGGTGGGACAGGATATCAGGGTATAGCCGCTGTCCCTGAGACCCAGGGACCGGAGTATCTCTATGCCGGCGGTCACCTCGTTCTCGGGCCGCGAGGTCAGGGACACCCTGATGGTATCCCCTATCCCGTCCATGAGCAGGGAGCCTATGCCTATGGCCGAGCGGATGATGCCCGTGCGGGGCAGCCCCGCCTCCGTGACCCCCGTATGCAGGGGATAGTCGCATATTTCCGCAGCCAGCCTGTAGGCCTCCGCGGTCAGCAGCACGGAGGAAGCCTTGAAGCTGAGCACCGTGTCAAAAAAGCCCAGGCCCTCCAGTATGCGCACCTGCTCCATGCCGGACTCCACCAGCGCCCGGGCCGTGAGCTCGGGATATTTTTTCCGGTCCACCGAGCCCGCGTTGACGCCTATGCGGATGGGGATACCCCTCTCGGCAGCGGCCCGCACCACCGCTTCGGTGCGGCTCCTATCCCCTATGTTGCCGGGATTGATCCTGAGCTTGTCCACTCCCTGCTTTACGCATTCCACAGCCAGGCGCCAGTCAAAGTGTACGTCTGCCACCAGGGGGATGCCCGTCTGCCTTTTGATCTCGCCTATAGCGGCGGCGGCCTCCATATCCGGGACCGCGCACCTGACTATATCACACCCGGCAGCCTCCAGACCGGCTATCTGCGCCACGGTAGCGTCTATGTCCGTGGTCCGGGTATTGGTCATGGACTGGACGGAGACGGGAGCCCCGCCCCCTATCTGCACCCGGCCCGCCATGACGGCGCGGGTATTTTTTCTTGTCATTTTGGCATAGTCCCCGTTATAAGCTTTGTGATGTCCATGCCGATGACCAGCAGGAACAACACTATCATCACCCCAAGGCCGGCCACCTGTATCCTGATCAGCTGGTCCTTGGTAAACCGCTTCCTTCTGATGAGCTCCGTCAATATCACTGCCAGATGGCCTCCGTCAAGAGGCGGTATGGGCAGCAGATTGAATATGGCCAGCGACAGAGACAGGCCTCCCAGCAGTATGATCAGGGAAAAGCTGCCCGTGTTGACGGCGCTGTTGGTCATGGACACTATGGCGATGGGGCCTCCCAGATTGTCCTTGACGGCCCGGGAAAACAGCATCTTGTAGGTCTCCGTCAGCATGCTCCACACGGACTCCAGCCCGGTCTGCATGCTCTTGGCCAGCCCGGTCTTTTTGAGATAATAGCCCGGGATGAACCCCAGGACCGGCGTGGCCATGCCCATTTTCGGGGTATAGCTGACCGTGTCGGGGACGTCGTGATACACCTCGTTTTCCTCGCCGTCCCTGTAGTAGTCTATGGTGTGGTCCCCGCTCTCCGCCGCCCGCTTCACGGCTTTTTCCAGGTCCCGGGAGGAGCCTATCTTCACCGAGCACAGGCTCAGGAGCACGTTGCCGCTGTCATACCATTTGCCGGAGGTGGGCTCGGCGCTCAGGAACATGCAGGAGGGAAATATGATCTCCTTGCCGCAAAAGAGGCCGCAGGTGTGCTCCGCCTCAAAGAACACTGTCCTTGTCTTCTCTCCCTCCTTCAGCACCAGTGTGACCCGGTCCCCCGGGGAGGGGGCGGCGGCCCAGAAGTCTGCGGTGGAAGAGTAAGCCTTGCCGTTCATGGAGACCAGCTCGCTGCCGGGCTTCGCCTTTTGCTGCCAGAGAGGCGTATCCTTCAGGACCCCGGTGAGCCGGACGCTGCCGTCCTCCTGCTCCCAGCTGCCTCCCAGATAGTATCTCAGATTGAGATCCGGCTTGCCCGTCTTCACCAGCTGCTCGCCTTTTCTGTCCACCAGCAAAGTGACCTCGTCCCGGCTCCTGCGGATCTCTTCCACCAGCTCGCCGGGCCGGGACAGCTTTTTGCCGTTGATCTCCAGCACCCGGTCCCCGGCCCGGAGGTCCATTTTGGCCGCCGGGGTATTGGGCAGGGTCATCTGCACGCTGTTGTCCGAGCCGTCGGGCAGTCCCCACACGTAGCCCAACAGCATGAATATCAGCACTGCAAACAAAAAGCTGAAGAGAGGCCCCGCAAAGATGACGGCGGCTCTCGCGTAGGCAGGCTTGGACTGAAAGCCCCCTTCCACGTCCATCTCCTCCGGGTCTTCGCCGCTCATGCGCACGAAGCCGCCCAGAGGGATACAGCGGACGTTGAAGTCGGTGCCGTTCTTTTTCAGATAGGTGAACAGCCTGGGACCGAAGCCCACGGAAAACTCGTGGACGTCTATGTCAAACAAGCGCGCCAGCAAAAAATGGCCGTATTCGTGGGCCACCACCAGCAGGCAGATGATTACTATAAAAGCGATTACCGTGATCAAGCTCTGCTACCCTCAGTCTGTCGATACGCCCGGGGAGTCCTGACAGTCCTCGGGGTCGTGGCCGTCCATTATGGTGTGGGCGGGAGCCACCATGTTGTACCTGGTCCCGTGATAATCTATCAGCAGCTCCTTGTCCTTGTCGCCGGAGTTGTACAGCATATATCTGTCTCCCGCCAGACGGCTGACATACACGCCGTCCAGGACTATGTCGTAGGTAGGCTCGCCCACCTCGGGCAGGGTGTCGTGTATCGCCTTGAACAGGGCCTCCTCGGTGTCGTATCTCGTCACCGAGCCCTTGCCGAAGGCTCCGCCCCGGGAGTCCTTGGGGAACAGCACCCTTTCCGGGCCCTTGGTCCCCTCGGGATTGGTAAATACTCCCCCGTCCAGCACCAGCACGCGGCCCCCGTTCCGGGCGTATTCGGCTATCTTGGCGGCGGTGGAGTTTTCCAGTATATCTGCCTGGACTATGACCAGCAGCTTGTAGTTTTTGAGGGCGTCCGGCATGGTCTCGTCCACAAAGTCGTAGTCAAAGGCGTCTCTCAGCTTGGCCGCATAGTCGGAGAATTCGTAGATGTGCCTCCGCTTGTTGTACATGTGTATGTCCGCATAGGTGTTGGGGAAAAACATGGCTATGGGCACTATGGGCTCGCCCTGAAACAGATATTTCAGGTGCTTTTGCTGGACAGCCATCCGCTCCGGAGTCAGAACGATGTTGGCGTTGTAGTCAAACAGGTGCTGGGCTCCCGAACAGGTGGAATTGTAGATGCGGGCCACTATGCCGTTTTCGTCCTCGGGGCCGGCAGGCTCATAGCCGAACTCGCAGCCGTAGTAGCGGGAAGCGGAGCCCACCAGATTGGTGTAGGCAAAGTTCAGACCGTAATCGGAGGCCTCGTTGGTGATGCGCACTCCGGCCTTGTTTTTGGCTGCCACCCGGCACTGATCCGCAAAGCTGGCCCCGGTGGTGGGATCGGCCAGACCGCCGGTCTTCAGGAACACCCGGGTGTCGGGCAGATACTTTTTGGCCATGCCCAGCCACCAGTCGGCGTATTCGGTCATACAGTTGCGGTACCAGTACACGAAGTCCAGGAAATACCGCCGCACGGTGGGGTCGGTCTCCTTTTTGTCAAAAAAGGCCCGCTGCTCTTCCTCGCTGTAAAACGGGAATCTGACGCTGTCAAAGTCCTTGAGCTCCATGTTCCAGGCCTTGTTCAGGGCCTCCACGGTCTTGTATTTGTCCCGGGCAAACTTGATAAAGGAAGCGAGGGCGTATTTGTCGTTGCACCAAAAGCCCCGGTGATTGTGGTATTCGCCGGTGATGTTGTATATGACCTGATTGCCTTCCACCGTGTATATGGCCTCGCCAAAGTCTCCCTGGATGCCGGGATAGACGGCCTCCAGTATGCCGGTCTTTCCGTAGCGGGCGGCAAATTCCTTCATGAACCTTTCCACGTATTTGGGAAAGTCGGGACACCACAGGCTGACGGTCTTGCCGGCAGTGCCGTGCTCCAGACAGGTGTTGGGCACGAATTCGTCGCTCTTCGTATACCAATCAGGCAGGGTGTAGGCGGGAGCCACCATCAGGGCGGGAGCCCATTTCAGGCCCGCAGCCTTGAGCACGCTGACCGTATCGTCCCACAGGGACCAGTCCCACTTGCCCTTTTCATCGTTTTCCACAGAGCTCCAGGTCACGTAGTTCTCCAGAGCCGTGATACCCAGCTCCTTGTATATCTGGGCGTCGGCCAGAGGCGGCACGTGATAGACCCCTATTCCCAGAGGATAGTCCACCGGCACCACGGGGGGAGCCTGCTTGTCCTTTTCGAGAGTCTTCAGGGTCTCCCCGGACAGCTCGCCGTTGTACAATTCCACCTTTCTGACAAAAAGGCCTTCGGTGCCAAATATGCGGAAGTCGGCTCCGCCGTTCATGGCCGCCACGGGCACAAAGTCCTGATACTTGCACACCGCGGTCTTCCAGCCCCCCGGGCGGGCCAGAAAGGCGCCGGTAATGGCATAATCTTCGTCAGGTGTGTTCATATTCAGCCGCACTATCTGAGGCAGCTTCAGGGAAGAATAGTATTCCACCACCATGCAGCCGTCCTTTTGGACCTTCTGCCGCAGGTCGTTCCGGAAGGTAAAATACACATAGCTGGCTTCTCCCGCCGCCATCATCAGGGCGTTGCTGCCCCCGGCAGTCCCCTGCAGGAATACCCCGTCATCCTCCCAGTAAACGGGAGCCATCTCGGTAGGAGTCGCGTCCACCGACCAGCGGGCCACGGGGGTCTCGGCAGCCTGCAGAGCGGCTGCCATCACCAAAAGCGCCAATACGATCAAAGCTTTTTTCATACTTATTCTCCCAGCGTGTGATCGGTGATGGTCTCGGGGGCGCAGTCGATCCTGTGGATCCTGCCCTTGTATTCCACCTTCACCGTTTTTTGCTCTTTTTCCTTGTTGTAGATAAAGAATCTGTTGCCTTCCAGCATGGTCACATAGACCTGATCATCGGTCATGTCGTAGGCGGGACAGCCCATATTCACAAGAGCCGTATGGACCCTCCCTGCCATGGAGGCGTAGTCGTCGGTCCGGTAAATATAGCCCTTGCCGAAGGCCCCGCCTTTGGGTGACTCGGGGAACAGGAGCCTTTCGAGCTCGTCGCCGCCCTCCACCGAGGTGAGCCCGGGGACGTTCACCACCAGCACCTTGCCGCCCCTGCGGGCAAAATCGGCGATCTTCTCCGCGTGCTCTGTCTCCATGACGGAGCACCCGGTGATGATGAGGACCTTGTAGCAGTCCAGAGCCTGAGGCATGCTGTCGTCCAGATAGTCGTAGTCAAAGAAGGCCCTGATCTTCATGGCCTCTCTCATGAACAGGCCGGCTCCGTTTTCCCGGATGTCGCTGTCCGTGTTGGGATACCAGAGAGCCACAGGCACCACCGCCTTGCCCCTGAACAGATAGCCGATGTGCTTTTGCTGCTGGGTCATGCGGCTGTCAGACGAGGTGACGTTGCCCATATAGTCGTGCAGGTGGTCGCAGCCGGAGGCAGTGGAGTTGTAGATGCGGGCCACTATGCCCACCTCGTCTTCGGCGCCGGCGGGCTCGTAGCCGTAATAGGCTCCGTAGTATTTGCCGGCGGAGGACACCTGACGGGTGTGGACGAAGTTGTTCGCGTAGTCGGAGTCCTCATTGGTGATGCGCACGCCGCACTTGTTCTTGGCAGCCACCCGGCACTCCTCGGCAAAGCTGGCCCCCAGTCTGGGATCCGTGTGTCCGCCGGTGCACAGATATATGGGAGTATCGGGGAAATACTTGCGGAGCATGGCCAGCCACCGGTCGGCGTGGTCCGTCATGCAGCCCCGGTACCAGCATACGAAATCCAGATAGTATCTGCGGCAGGTGGGGTCCCCGGGCATACGGGCCATCAGCGCCCTGATCTCCTCTTCGCCGTAGAAGGGAAATCTGATGTCTTCCCGGCTCCCGAAGGAGGTGTGCCACGCCTTGTTGAGCTTGTCCATATCTCCGTATTTGTCTGCGGCGAAGGCCTGAAAGCTCTTGAGGGCGTATGGGTCGTTGCACCAGTAGCCTATATGGTTGTGGTAGGGGCCGCCTATCAGGTCGTAGATCACGCTGTTGCCCTGCACGGTGTATATGGCTTCGCCAAAATCCCCCTGTATGCCGGGTATCAGGGATTCGATCATGCCCGAGCCGGCGTAGCGCTCCGCAAAGGCCTTGACGAACCTTTCGGTCCACCGGTCAAAGCCCGGGGACCACAGGCTGATGGTCTTGCCGGCCGTGCCGTGCTCCAGACAGGCGTTGGGCACGAATTCGTCGCTCTCGGCATACCAGTCGGGGATGGTGTAGGCCGGGGAGTGCATGATGGCCGGCGACCATTTGAGACCGCTTTCTCTGACTATCTCCAGATTCCTGTCCCACAGGCTCCAGTCCCACCGGTCCTTGCCTTCGTTTTCCACGGAGCGCCAGGTGACGTAGTTCTCCACACTGGTGACTCCCAGCTTCTTCAGCAGCTTGCCCGTATTCACGTCGATGGTGTCATAGACTCCGACGCCAAATACGTAAAAGGCGTCTTCAGATCTTTTGTTGTTGAAATCCATGGTCTCAAAAAATGCGTCAAGCAGGTCTTCCTGACTCTCCTCTTCTATTCGTTCATTGTATATTTCCACACGGCTCACTGCCAGACCGGGTCTGGTGGTCAGCCGAAAATCGGCTCCAAAGTTCATCTTGCCCACGGGGACAAAATCGTCGTATCGGGCCACGGCCCTGTTCCAGCCGCCCCCCATGTAACGGATGGACCCCTGGCCGTCGTAGGGACCCCGGGACGAATCGATCTCCCAGTTCAGCTGCAGAAACACGCCGTCTGTGAGACAGTATTCTATGACCAGGGAGCCTGCGGGCTCTATCCTGCCCCGGGTCTCCGGGTCAAGGGCAAAATACATGTAGTTCATGGGCCCGCCCCAGGGCTCCACCAGCACGCAGTCCCTGCCCTCCACAGAGGTATGGGCCACCTTGCATTCGCCGCCCTCCATCAGACGGATGTTCCCGGGCTCCGCAGCCGACCAGACGGCCGCCGGCTCCGCGCCCATGGCAGCGGCGGACAGCAATATCAATAGCAGCGGCAACAGATATTTCAAGGCGCTCTCTCCCCGGCTTTCCCGGAGGCGCGGCGCCCGGAAGGTTCCCCGGGCGCCGCCGCCCCGGAAGACAAAGCCTTATTCGTCCAGAGTATAGTCGGTGATGGTCTCGGGGGCGCAGTCTATCTCATAGATCTCGCTCTTGTATTCCACGGTGACCGTCTTCCGGGTCTTTTCCTTGTTGTAGATGAAGAACCTGTTGCCCTCCAGCATGGTCACGTAGACCATATCGCCGGTCATGCTGTAGGCGGGGTAGCCCAGCTTCTTGAGGGCGGTGTTCATGTTGGCTCCCAGAGCCTCATAGTCGTCCAGCCTGTAGATATAGCCCTTGCCGAAGCCTCCGCCGGCGTGGGACTTGGGGAAGAGTATTTTTTCGGGCTCGTCGGTGCCCTCCACGCTGGTGAGCTTGTCCAGACCCACCACCACTACTCTGCCGCCTCTGCGGGCAAACTCGGCTATCTGTTTGGCATGCTCCGTTTCCATGATATCCGAGTGGGTGATGACCAGTATCTTGTATTCATCCAGAGCCTCCAGCATGCTGTCGTCCAGATAGTCAAAGTCAAAATAGGCCCGGATGGGCTTGATGGCCTCCATGAACATATTGGCTCCGTTGTGGCGTATGTCGTTGTCGGCGTTGTTGTAGAACAGAGCGATGGGCACCACAGCCTCTCCCCTGAACAGATAGCCGATGTGCTTTTGCTCCTGGGTGATGCGCTCCTCGGACTGGGTCACGTTGCTCATATAGTCGTGCAGGTGGTCGCAGCCGGAGGCCGTGGAATTGTAGATGCGGGCCACTATGCCCACCTCGTCCTCGGGACCGGCAGGCTCATAGCCGTAATAGGCGCCGTAGTATTTGCCGGCAGAGGACACCTGACGGGTGTGGACGAAGTTGTCCACGTAGTCGGAGTTCTCGTTGGTGATGCGCACGCCGCACTTGTTCTTGGCAGCCACCCGGCACTCCTCGGCAAAGTTGGCTCCCAGTCTGGGGTCAGTGTGTCCACCGGTGCACAGATATATGGGTGTATCGGGGAAGTATTTTCTGAGCATGCCCATCCACCAGTCGGCGAATTCGGTCATGGAGTTGCGGTACCAGTACACAAAATCCAGATAGAATCTGCGTCCGTCGGGCCCGTTCTGCATCTTGTTCATATAGTCCAGCAGGTCCTGCTCGCTGTAGAAGGGGAATCTGACGGCCTCAAAGCTCTCAAAGGAGGTGCCCCAGGCCTTGTTGAGCTTGCCAGTATCCCCGTATTTGTCTTCCGCAAATTTCTGAAAGTCCGCCAGAGCGTAGGAGTCGTTGCACCAGTAGCCTATGTGGTTGTGATAGGGACCGCCTATCAGGTTGTATATGACTTCGTTGCCCTGCACGGTGTATATGGCCTCGCCAAAGTCCCCCTGTATGCCGGGGATCAGGGATTCGATCATGCCCGAGTCGGCGTAGCGGTCCGCAAAGGCCTTGATGAACCTTTCGGTCCACTCTTTGAAGCCGGGGCACCACAGGCTAATGGTCTTGCCGGCTATGTAGTGCTCCAGACAGGTGTTGGGCACAAACTCGTCGGACTCTGCATACCAGTCCGGGATGGTGTAGGCCGGGGCGTGCATGATGGCCGGGGACCACTTGAGACCGCTCTTCTTGATGATATCCAGGTTCTTGTCCCACAGGCTCCAGTCCCACTTGTCCTTGCCGTCGTTTTCCACGGAGCGCCAGGTGACGTAGTTTTCCACACTGGTGACCCCCAGCTTTTTGAACAGCTTGCCCGTGTTCACGTCTATGAGGTCATACACGCCTATGCCGTACACGTAGCGGACGTCGGGGTCTCTTTTGCCCGTGAAGCCCATGGAGTCAAAATAAGCGTCCAGAGCTTCGTCCTGACTTTCCGCCTCCAGCTTTTCGTTGTATATATCCACCCGGCTCACTGCCAGACCGGGAGCGGTGGTCAGACGAAAGCTGGCGTCCAGGTTCATCTTGCCGGCAGGCACAAAATCGTCATAATTCACCACGGCCCTGTTCCAGCCGCCCTTCATATACTGGGCGGAGCCGGCGTTGCTGTAGTCCTCTCTGGAGGAATTGATCTGCACGCTGAGCTGCACAAAGGAGCCCCGGGTGAGATTGTATTCCACCACGATGGAGCCTTCCGGCTTGATCTTGCTCCGGACCCGGGGATCTATGTAAAAATACATGCAGTTGTATTCGTTGCCGCTGTCCTGGGCCACGGCGCACACCCGGCCCTCCAGCTCGGCGCCGGCCACCTTGCAGTCGCCCCCTTCCATGAGGGTGATATCGCCGCCGCCCTGAGCCAGAAAGCTGGCCACGGGCTCCGCGCAAAAGGCCGCGGCGGCCGCTATGATCATCAAAAACACTAAAAAGGCTTTCATTGGTCGCTCTCCAAATAATAATACTAAAATAATTATAGCATACGAAGGGGCTTTATTACTACAATACTTCCCTCCAAATCGGCGGGAGCGGCAAAAAAACGCCTGACGGCTGCCGAAACCGGGACCACAAAATAAGACACGGCCGCCCGTAAGGGCTGCCGTATCGCAAGCAGGGTCCCGCGCGCCGTCCCCGAGTCCTCCCCGCAGGGAGCCCGGGATATCACGGCTGTTCAGGCTCTGTTGAACTTGTCCCTGGGCTTTTTGCAGCGGGGGCATTTCCAATCCTCGGGCAGGTCCTCAAAGGCTACGCCGCCGTTTTCTGCGGGATCGTACACGTAGCCGCACACCGAGCACACGTATTTGCCGGTGGTCTTGAACTGACTGAAATCCGGAGTGGCATATACGGTGGCCGGAGGAGCGTCCAGATCGATGACGCGCCGGGCCTCCAGGTTGTCATAGCCCTGGGGAGTGTGGGTGGACACGTACACGGTGGGATGCTCTCTGACAAACTCACGCACGTTATCCAGGGTCTCCCGTGCCGCCTCTATGTCCTCGTACACGATCGACAGCTTGTTGGCATACAGGGCCTCGTCCAGGTAGGTCACGTCGCCGTGGATCATATAAAACAGGCCGTCCAGCTCGACTATCACGATACTGTTTCCCCTGGTGTGTCCCTGAGCCTTGATATAATAGATGCCGTCGCCCATTTTTTGGCAGGCGGGGAAATTGTAATAGGGTCCGTCGGTAAAATCCACGGGGACCACGTTGGGCAAAGCCAGCTCTTCCGCCCCGGCTTCTTCCCTGGAGGCGTATATGCGGGCATTGGGAAAAGAGCGCAGCTCCCCGGTGTGATCGGCATGCTTGTGGGTAATGAGTATTTTGGTCACCTGCTCGGGCTTGTAGCCCAGCTCCCTGAAGGCTGCCATATAGCTGTTTTTCTCTCTGCCGAGATACACGGAGGTGGTCTCGTCCGGCGCTTCCTCGGGAGTCCCCTCGGGAAGCCCTGTGTCCACCAGGATCACCTCATCTCCCGTGTCGATGAGATAGTTGGTCAGGGCGCCTCTGTAACGCACCTGCGGGTCAAATTTGTCCGGCCCCTCTTCTCCGCCGAATACAAAGGGCTGAGTAAAAAAGCCGTTTTCTCTGAATTTTACGGCCTTGATCTCCATATATTGTCCTCCCGATGGTTTTTATCAAATTGAGCGCTCATCATGCCTGCGGCAGGCGGCGCATATTTTTCACAGCGCTCGCAAGGCTTTTCGGCCTTTCGCACAATGAGCATTTGCTATAACAATTATAGCACATAAGGGGGCCTTTTTCTACGAAGTCTTCCGTTTCTTTTTCCCCTGCGCCGGGCAGATATATTTTGACTTTTTGCCGGCTCCGATGGTATAATAATATTTATGAAACAGACTATTACCCTCATCATCATATTGGCAGCCGCCTGTCTGCAGATACAGCTGTCCGGAGCAGAATATCCGAACGTGTACAGGCAGCCTCAGGGAGAGCCGGTGCTGGAAGCCGACCGCATCAGCGGCGGCAAGACGGACGTGGTCGCCGAGGGCAGCGTGGAAGCGGTGTATGACTTTTATCACCTGCTGTCGGACAGACTGGAATACAGGAAGGACCGGCTGTTCAGGGCGGAGGACCTGAGCCTCTTTACCTGCAGCGACACGGAGCGGCCCCATCTGTCCGTGAAGGCCGGGCTGCTGGAGGCCGAGAACACGGACGGCAAATACAGGATCAGGCTGAAGGACCTGTCTGTCAATTACAGAAACAAGCGGATCCTGAAGATACCCGCCTACAACTACACCTACAACCCGGACGCCCGTTCGCCCATGATCAACCTGCCCGTACCGGGCTACGGCAAGGGCGACGGCTTTACCCTGAAATATTCGCCCGTGTTCATAGACAGCTATCACACCTACGCCTCCGCGTCCATGAAATACGGCACCAAGAGCCGTTTTTCCTTTGACGCGGGGCTGTCCTACGGCTTTGACGGCTATCTGGACAACTCCCGCTACAAGACCCTGAAGGCCCAGGACGCCATCAGATACGTCACCGATTACTCCCTGTCCTTCAGGGAGCCGGACCCCCGGGACCGCAAGCCCGCCCGGCTGGTGGGGGACGTGAACCTCTGCTACAAGCACAAGATGACCACCTTGTACAAGGAAGCCATCAACGTGTACCGGATGCCTGAGGTCAGGCTCACCTACTATATGAAGGAATTGGGCAACGCCCGGGGAGCAGACCGGAGAGCGGTCCTCACCCCTTCCCTCCAGGTGAGCTGGTGCAGAGAAAAGGACCAGCCCGTGGACAAGAGCATGTCCATATTCTATGATGACAAATACAGGTCCAAATTCACCGCCGAGGCGGAGCTGCCCTATCTGCTGGGCACCTGGGGCGGCGTCACCGTGCAGCCGGTGGTGAAGGGCATATACAACAGATACGAGGACAAGAGCACCTACAAGGCCCTGGCCTGCGGCGTGGACCTGGCCAGGTTTTACGGGGACAATTCCTTCTGGAACCTGAGGTATCTGTGGGCCAGGGAGGACGGCTTTACCCCCTTTGAGTTTGATTCCATCGCCTATGAGCAGGGGCTTATCGCCACCGCCCAAAAGGACCTGGGCAAATACATACTGGGGGGCTGGTACGCCTACAACTTCCATCTGAAAAAATCCTACAGATACGGCGTGGCCCTGGGCTACAAGACCGACTGCTTCTGGTCGGGAGCCTCCTATGACTTTTATGAAAAAAAGCTGAAGATGAGCGTGGCGATACTTGGTTTTTAGTCTGCGTCTTGCCGGAAGGTGCCTGCTGGGCGCCTTCCTTTTGTATCTGTCCTCCCGGCTGAGACTATGGACCGGCGGTCCGGTCCCGGTCACGGGCCAGACCTTTTGTCTGGCCCTCATGTGCCTGCTCGCCGACACAAAGACGGCGGTGGGCGCGTCGGTCCTGTATCTGGCGGCGGGCGCCGCCGGCCTTGACGTTTTTGCCGGAGGCCGGGGCCTCCACTCCGCCGGCGCCGGCTATCTGACAGCCTTCCCCTTTGCCGCTTTTCTCATGAGCAACCTGAGCCGAAAGGCCCGGCAGACCCTGGCGGGGCTCACCGTCAGCCTGCTGCCGGGACTGACCCTCATATACCTCTGCGGCACCGCGGGACTCATGGCCTCGGAAGGCGTCAGGACCGGCGCGGTGTGGGGCGCAGCCCCCTTTGTGTGCTGGGATATGGTCAAGCTGATATTTGCCGCGCTCCTCGCCCTGAGGGCCCGGAGCGGCAGGGAAGACACTGACGAGTAGCGGGAAAGACGTCCCCGTCGGTCGCGGGAGCGACCGACGGGGACTTGATAATACATGCATCGGCAGGCGCAGAGCGCCTGCCGATGCGCTTTAATGCTCTGCTTTTGCAAAAGGACCGCGAGCCCGGACCACGGACCAAGCCGGGATAGAAGAAGGCGCAAGATCGCCTTCCCGCAAGACACACATCCTGCGGGGCTCTGTCACGCTTCGGGGGTCATGCCGTGAAAGGCGGCAAAGTAAAGGGCAAAGGGTATATCTATCCTGGCGCCGGCGAGACGGGCGTCCGTCAGGTCGCAGCCCTCGCAGCTGCATCTGAGGAGCGCAGCCTCTCTCAGGTCCGCTGCCCGGAGCCCGGCTTCTCTCAGGTCGCAGTCGGTCAGGTCGGCCTTCCGCAGGCTGCAGCCTGCCAGCGCCGCTCCCCTGAGGATGCAGCCGGACAGGTCCGCCCCGTCCAGGGTCAGATAGCTCAGCACCGAGTAGGACAGGTCGCAGGCGCCAAAGCTCAGACCGCCGGTCGCTGCTCCGGAAAAGTCGCAGCCCATGAGTCTGGAGGAGGCAAAGGAGGCCATAAAGAGGTTGGCTCCGTCAAAGCGGCAGTTGACAAAGGAGGAGCCGGAGACCCGGCACAGGTTCAGGGCGGCTCCGCGGAAGTCGCAGTCCGCAAAGGAGCAGCCGGTGATATGGGCTTCGGTCAGGTCCGCCGACCGGAAGGAGCAGCTCTGCCAGGAGTCTCCGGCGAGGGCCTTGCCGTACAGGCTGCGGCCGTCAAAGGAGGCGTCCTTATACTGCCGCTTCATCGGCTTCCTCCGAAGTCGGGGTCAGAGCCTTGCGCTTCCACCCTCCGCTGAAGAAGTATCCGGTAATGAGTATGGAGCCGGCGATGAGGCCCACGACTATTCCCAGCCAGATGCCTGCTTCCTTCATGCCGTGGTTCATGTAGTACCAAGCCAGAGGCACCCTCACGGCCCAGAGGCTGATAAGGGACACCACGGTGGCCACCCAGGTCTGGCCGGCAGCCAGGGGGATACCTTCTCCGCAGAACATAAAGGCGTAGAAGAGATAGGCCACCGCGTTGTATCTCAGATACACGATGCCCACCTCGATGGGTCCCTTTTCGTGGATGAATATCTTCATCAGGAACTCGGGGTAGAACCAGGACAGGAACGCGGGCACCAGAGTGGTGATGAGAGCCAGCAGGCAGCCCCAGTAAAATATCTTTTTTACCCTGTCAAATTTCTGCACGCCTATGTTCTGGCCGGCCATCATGCTCACGGCCATACAGATAGCCTGAGCGGGGGCAAAGGCCACGAAGTCTATTCTGGAGGCCGCTCCAAAGCCGGAGGTGACCACCACGCCGCACTCGTTGACAAAGCCCACTATGAATATGGAGCACACGTTGAGGATCACCTGCTGCAGCATGGTGGGGAAGCCCAGCTTCACGGTGATCCAGGCCAGATCCTTCCGGAACTGCAGATTGCGCAGATGGGGGCACACCACCGACTTGGTGCTGACGAGCCTTATCAGCAGGCACAGGTCCACGATGACCTGGCTGATGCCCATGGCCAGAGCGGCGCCCATAATCCCCAGCTTCGGCAGGCCGAAGGGGCCGCACACCAGCAGCAGGGTAAAGGTGATGGTGAGAAACACGTTGACGATCTGAAAATACATGGTAGGCTTGGAGTCGCCTATCCCTCTCAGACACGAGAACAAAAGGAACTGCAGGAACAAAAACGGCACCACCGCAAACTGTATGGTCAGAAACAGCTTGCCGTCGTGTATCATGGAGGGCTCTGCCTTGATGAGCTTCATCAGCAGGTCGGTGTTGGTGATGCCGAAGACCATGACCAGCGCGCAGGTGATCACCACCAGCACCAGGGAGGTGTCCACGATCTTGCGTATGCCCGCCAGGTCGTTTTTCCCGTAGGCCTGGGCCACCAGAATGGCGGTGGCTGTGGTAAAGCCCACGGCGATGGAGTTGGTCACGAAGATGATGGGCATCACGATGGCCACCACTCCCAGGGCCGCCGCGCTGACGAACTGGCCCAGTATCACAGCGGACACAAAGTTGTTCACCACCACGAACATCATCTGCGCCACCATGGGCAGCGAAAACCTGACCAGCAGCCTGGGAACGCTGCCTTCGGTCATATTCAGGCCGGTATCGCCTTTGTTCAATGTATCCTCCCGACGTATTTCGCGTCTCTGTTATTGTTTGACGGCGCCATAGGGCTGCCTGATGTATTTCACGGGGACAAAGTCTGCCCAGGTCACCTCGTCCGGCGTGACGAGGCACTCTGCGGCATACACCTGCACTCCGGCGGCGTCCGCTGCCTGCAGAGCTTCAAAAAACTCCGGATGATGCCGCAGGGAAGGAGTAAACAGCTTCACTCCCATCATCTGTATCACAAAGTATATCCGGGCCTCATAGCCCAGGCTCAGGGCGCGCTGCAGCTCCCTGACGTGCTTGACGCCCCTCTCGGTGGGGGCGTCGGGAAACATGGCGACGTTGTCCAGCTCAAGGGTGACCCCCTTGACCTCCGCCAGTATCTTTTTCCCGTCCTTTTCCAGATAGTAGTCCAGGCGGGAGCTGCCGAAGGTGTATTCGGGTCTGATGAGCGAAAAGCCCTGCTCCCGGGCCCATTCGCCGAATATCCTGTTGGGGGCCTGGCTGTCTATATTGACCAGCCTCTCCCCCTTGTACACGGACACCAGGTCGTATCGGGTCTTTCTGACGCTTGACGGAGGAGCCGCCTCCACCACGGCCCGGGCCCCGGGCACCAGCAGCTCTTTGCACCGGCCCGTGTTTTTCACGTGGCAGACCACAGTCTCCCCTCCCACGAGGACGTGGGCTACAAACCGGTTGGGGCGTGAGAGAAAGGTGCCACAGTGTATATCAGAGTATTTCATATTTGCCCAAAAGTGGCGCACCTGAAGGGATTCGAACCCCCGACACTCGGTTCCGAAGACCGATGCTCTATCCGGCTGAGCTACAGGTGCTGACAGTATTATTATAGCACATCTGCCTTCTCAAAGGAAAGAGCGGAGACGCACAAAAAAAGCCTCCGCACATGCCGTAGAATGGGAGAGTTTTATAACCCAAAAACCCAAAGGGGGAACGCTGTGCAGGCATTACGCGATTTCCCGCAGCCGGGACAAGTCAAACCAGGCCGCTATAGGGACTCCCACTCCTGCGTGCTACTTAACGCATTCCAAATAATAAAAGTGTCGGTTTAAACGTCGTCGATTCTACGCACACGGCAGATAGCTTCACTTATAGTATAGCATATAAACCGGGCTCATACAACAAAAATCCAAAAATTTTTCGGCTCTTTTTCCGCGCGGCCCGCCGGCAAAAATGGTATAATATTTATATACCAAAGATACACGGAAACAGACAATTCATGAACAAACTGATCATTGCAGCCATAGTCCTTTGCGCGGCCGGCCTGACCTTTTCCCTGATGCTGCCGGGGATGTATCTGAGAGGCTACGTCCTGCCCCGCGCAGCATACCGGGCAGTAGGCCGGGTCCCGCCCCAGAGGGCCTATCCCCATCCCGGGAAGGCTCCCATAGGGACGCCCGTAGACCTTGCGCAGCAGGCTCCGAAGGGGGAGCCGAAAGGGACGACGCAGCCCGGAGCCCTTTCCGGGCAGGTCCCGGTGACGTCGGCGGCTCCCGCCCCGCTCCGCAAGTCCCCCGGCGCGAAGAGCTCCGCCGGGCAGGCGCCGAAGACCCCGCCGGCCCCGCCCAAAAAGGCCGACCCTCCGAAGATCGAGAGGCCCGAGCTGCCGGGTCTGCCGAGCGCTGCGGAAAAGCGCAGCATGGCGAAAAAAAGGACCGGGGACAACGCCAGGCTCCTGGGTCAATACGTCACTCTGCCCGACGGCATGACCGGAAAAGAGAAGGACGCCTTTCTGGACAAGCTGGCCGCCTCCGACATGAGCCCGGCCAAAAAGAAGACCGTCACTTTTGGCAGCTATCCCCAAAAGACAGACCAAAAGGAGCCCATAGAATGGGTGGTGCTGGCGGTGATACCGGACCGGTACATGCTGCTCTGCAGCAAGCGTATCCTGGAATGCAGGCCCGCTTCGGACGACCCAGCCGGCGAGCCCGCCCAATGGGAGACCTCTTCTCTCAGAAGGTGGTTGAACGAAGATTTTTATGACGAGGCCTTCAATGAGGAAGAAAAAGGCAGGATAGCCGCCTCCCGGGTCCCGGTCTCTGCCTCCGGAAAGGAGACCGAATTCACGGAAGACAAGGTCTTTGTCCCCTGCGTCAACGAGACCCGGCTGCCCGTCTATTTCTTCGGTCCCGACAGCAGGAAATGCGCTCCCACGGAGTTCGCCTCCGACGAAGGGACGTCGGCAAACCCGGACGCCGGCTTTGCCGCCTGGTGGATCAGGGGCGAAAAGGGAGCCGGCCTCGCGCAGATATCCCCGGCAGGGGCTCCCGCAGGCGCCCTGACGCCCGCGGCAGGGGCCAGACCCTTCGTCTGGATAAAGCTGACCAAGTCAGGTTAGGCGCCGGTTTCCGGCCGCGACGGTTTGCGCCCCGCGGGACCACGGGTCCCGCGGGGCGCAGGTCTGCGGCGTCCTCTACCGCTTTATCTCAAAGTTGATGAGCGCCGAGGCCGGGCTTTGGTCCCGGACGATCCTCAGGCCCTCCGCCAGCCGGGCTCCCTTTATCTCCCACTCTTCTCCGGTGTCCGTATCCCTCACCACGTAGGTCTTGTCCTTACGGAGGTCCCTGAGGCGCACCTCCACCGTGTTGTCCGGGCAGTCCTCCCGCCGGAAGGCCAGCAGGACTCCCCTGCCCTCCTCGGGCCTGTGGAACTGGAAGACGGTCCAGATATCCCGGCCCGTCCCATAGGGCGTCAGGGGATAATAGTCGCCCAAGACAAAGGGCGCCGCGCAGGTCATCAGCTCGTCCAAAGCTCCCCGCATGGCCCCGTAGTCGAGATCCCTGCGGCGCAGGTCCCACAGGGTGTTCAGGGAGGGGGCAAAGCAGCTCCTGATGCCGTAGGTGTCAAAGGAATTGGTCACGGTGCCCGAGTAGGGCAGCCAATAGCTTATGCCGTAGGTGTGGTTTTGCTCGCCTTCCGGGTCCCCGGCGGAGTCGCTGCGCAGCAGCGGCAGGGCCCTTCTCATGGTCTCCGGGTCGTTGCGCTGGCCTCCGGAGGCGCAGGCGTCAATGATCAGATGGGGGAATCTGGCCCGCAGGGCGTCCAGATATGCCAGATAGCCCATGACGTATCTGATCTCGGTCATGCCCCTTCTTCCAAAGGTGTCCGCCGCTCTCCAATAGGACGCGGGGGCTATGTTGTAGTCCTGCCTGTACACGTCGATCTTTTCTCTCTCTATCATGTCGCCCACGTGTCCGGTGAGCCAGGCCAGGCATTCCGGATCTCCCAGATCCAGCAGGGTCCCTCCCAGCAGCCATTCCGGGTGCTCCCGGGCCAGCCGGGACTCCGGGTCCCCCACCCGTTCCGGCTCAAACCACACTATCACGCCGGAGCCCCTGTCGTGAGCGTAGCGGCTCACCTCTCCCAGACCCAGGGGAAAACGCTCCGGGTCCGGCTCCCAGGTGCCCGTGCGGGCCCACTCTCCCCCGCAGGGATACCAGCCGGCGTCCATCCACCAATATGCCGGATGAAAGCCCTCTGCCGCGTATCTGTCGATAAAGAGCTTCTGGGACCGGGCGTCCGCCCGGGTCATTTCCCCGTACCACAGAGAGGAGCTGGCCACGTGCATGGGAGACGCGTTTTTCGGCATGCCCCAGGCCAGCATGTAGCTGCGCCAGATATTCTGGGCTCTCTCCCAGTCACCGCTGTAATTCATGACCATCGACAGAGGCGAGCGGACCTCTTCTCCGGGATACAGGGTAAAGGCCGCCATCTCAAAGCCTCCGGAAATGCGGGCCCGGTCCCCCTCGGACACAAAGTCGCAGCGCCACTGTCCGGGCCAGCCTACCACCGCTATGAGGCCGCCCCGGCCTCCGGTCTCCAGATTGAAATAGGGCCAGTCGCTGCCGGTGCAGCGCCCCGTAGCCGGAAACACGGACACAGGCTCTCCCTCTGTCAGCAGGGTGGTCATGGGTCTGTAATCCGTGGGGGTGATGGCGGCGCCGGCGGCGTGATGGAGAAGAAAGGGACCCTGTCCGGGCGCAGTGATATCCAGAGAACGGATGTCACTGAGGATGGGAGTATTCTCACTGCCGTTGTTCCTGAACCACAGCACCCATTCGGACACGGGGAAATCGACATAGTCCGTCCTCTCGCAACGCAGCTCCAGCCCCGTGGCGGGATCCCGGTAGACCTGAGTGGTCCGGGTGCGGCTCCCGTCCGGCTTTTCCGTGACGGCGCTGTATTCCCACCCGGGCAGCAGCTCGTCGGAGGAAGAGTCGCCGTATCTGAAGAAAAAGGGAGTGTCGGAGGGGCCTCTCGGCGGCAGGGAGGCGGCGTTTTGCAAAAAGCCCAGCTCGCCCAGCAGGGTGGCCTTCCCCCGGGAGTCATACACAGCCACGTCTCCCCAGTCCGACTGGTCGCAGGCTATGTCATCTCCGCCGTCTGTGACCATCAGATGGATGGAGTCGGTGGCCGGCAGAGGGATGTCCACCGGGACGGGGTCCATACCCTGACGGCACAGGGGCGACCTGTAGAGCTCTGCGCCCACGGAGTCCGTGATGACGAATTCCACGCTGCCTCCGCCGGAGCGGGCGTCCAGGCCCACCTCCGCGGTGAGCCTCACGGAGTCCTCCGGCAAAAAGGCCTCCACGTCCGAGACCGCGTGGGCGTATATGCCGGTCCTGTATTCCCTGTCCCCTATCCTCAGGGGCTCGCCGCCCCTTTCGTTGAGAAACACCGGGTCGTGGTTGGCATGGACGAACAGCCCCGCGGGGCGGCCCCCTTCGGCGGCCGTTCCCGCAGCCGGGACGGAGGTCCGGGGCCGGGCAAAGTGAGCCTTGCGCCAGGCCCGGGCATCCTTCAGTTCCTTTTGGGTCGCTGTTGCCGCCGTGGCGGACAGAGCCGCCGCAATGAGCAGCAACAACAGCGCAGGCAGTAAGATGTTTTTCATAGTATTTCCGTCATGGGCCGGGAGCCCGGTTAATTGCGGTCCCAGAGCCTCTGCCGGCCGGCGCGGCTGCGCCGGTCCGGGGACCGCATTTTCATTATAGCATATTTTCTCTGTCGGGCAGGCGCAAAAGGAGAGCCGCAGGGGCAGCGTTAGTGCAATCCGGAGGCAAATGTGATAGAATATATATAGTATTATTCCGAGACATGCGTATGAACGAAATATATCACGTCACTCTGCAGCCCATGGGGACCGGAGTGCAGGTCCCTGCGGGGACCCTCATATCCCGCCTGCTCTTCTCCCGTGACGTCCACGTGGAGTCTCCCTGCGGCGGAGCGGGCAAATGCGGCAAATGCCGTGTCATCGCAAGAGGAGCCCTGTCTCCTCTTTCCGACACGGAAAGAGAGCGCCTGACCCCCGGCGAGCTGGCAGAGGGCTACCGGCTGGCCTGCTGCGCCTCTGTGGCGGGAGACTGCGAGATACTCATCCCCGCAGCGTCCCGGTCGGGAGAGCAGCAGATCCTCACGGAGACAGCGCCTGTGGAATGCGAGCCCCGGCCCCGGGCAGCCAAGATATACTGCGCTCTCGGCGAGCCCCGTCTGGGCGAAAACACCACTGAGGCCCGGCGGGTCCTGGAGGCTACAGGGGCCTCCCGTATCGCTTCCGGCCTTCTGGGGAGCCTGGCGCAGATCATCAGGGACTCGGCATACAGCTTCACCGCCACCGTGTTTGACGGGTCGGTGATCGCCGTGGAGCCCGGAGACACCGGCAGCGAGTGCTATGGGGCAGCCTTTGACATAGGCAGCACCACTCTGGCAGGCTATCTGGCGGATCTCGGGACGGGCAAGGTGCTGGCCGCCGATTCGATGATGAACCCTCAGATACTGTTTGGCGACGACCTCATCAGCCGCATCAACTACGCGGGCCGGAGCCGGGAGGCTCTGGAACAGCTGAGGCAGCCCTTGTGGCACAGCCTCTCCCAAATGGCGGAAGCTCTGGCCGTGGGGGCAGGCGTTGCCCCGGACCGGATCTATTACGCCACCTGTGTGGGCAACACCTGCATGTGCCATATAGCGGCGGGCATCCCGCCCTTTACTCTGGGGGTATCTCCCTACATACCCACCACCACCGAGGCGCTGCTGCTCCCCGCTTCCGACACGGGACTGCGCATCAACCCCGGAGGCATGGTCCAGTTCCTGCCCTGCATAGGGGGCTTCGTGGGGGCGGACACGACGGGAGTCATCCTGTCCTCCCTGCCCATGGACGACAAGACCCGCATGGCCGTGGATATAGGCACCAACGGAGAGATAGCCCTGTGGCACAAGGGGCGCCTCACCGTGTGCTCCGCCGCCGCCGGCCCTGCCTTTGAAGGCGCGGGCATATCCTGCGGCATGAGAGGCGGCAAGGGAGCCATAGACAAGGTCTCCATGGAAGACGGCCGCTTTGTCATCCACACCTGCGGAAACGAAAAGGCCAGGGGCATCTGCGGCAGCGGACTGGTGGACGCCGTCCGGGTGCTGCTGGAGGAAGGCGCGGTGGACATGACCGGCAGATTGCTCCCGCCGGAGGAATTTTCCGGCAGCGCCGCCATAGCCGAAAGGCTCAGGGAAGGCGAAAAGGGAGCGGAGTTCGTGTTGGCCTTTGCCGACGACAGCGCCTCGGGCTACAGCCTGTCGCTGAAGCACAGCGACATCAGGGCCCTGCAGCTGGCCAAGGGCTCCATCTGCGCCGCCATCAGGACCCTGCTGGACGAAAACGGCATCACCGAGAGCGACCTGACCGGCCTGACCCTGGCCGGAGGCTTCGGCAACTATCTGGACAGAGGCTCTGCCATAGCCATAGGCCTTTTGCCCCGCATAGACCCGGATATCATCATCCCTGCGGGCAACGGGGCGGGAACCGGCGCCATACAGGCCCTGATCTCCTCGGAGCGGCTGCAGCGGGCCCGGGAGATCGCCGCCATGGCCGAGCACACAGAGCTGGCCCTGTCGGCCAGATATCAGATGAATTTAATGGACTCAATGATGTTTTATTAGGACGGTTGATATGAATAAAAGCATTTTGATCATTCTCTTGCTCTGCCTGTGCGCATACGCAGGCGCAGACGGGCTGCAGGACAAATTGTCCGCCGCAGCCAAGGGTGACACGGTCACCATAGGTGTTTTTGAGCAGGACGGCAATGCGGACAACGGCGCCGAGCCCGTGGAATGGATAGTGGTCAGCAAGACTCAGAATTCTGCTGTGCTGCTGTCCAAATACGCTCTCGACGTAATGGCTTACGACGAGCAGGGCACGGCGACCAGCGTGGACAGCGCCTCGGTGTCAGCGTGGCTGAAGGCCCTGTCGGCCGGCTTTACGGATCAGGAAAAAGCCCTGACCGCTCTCCTGACCCTGCCGGGCAAGGACCTGGCCTCGCTCTGCGACAGCGCCCTATTGAAGTGCAAGCCCACAGCCCTGGCCAAATCGAAGCATCCCGAAGCCGACAGCGCCACGGGCTGCGTCAGCTGGTGGCTCGCAGACAAAGGGGCGGCAGAGGGCACGACAGCCTACGTCACCAGTCTGGGGAGAGTCCAGCAAAAGGGCATCAGCAGCAAAAAGGCCGACTTTGCAGTCCGCCCCTGCCTGATCCTGTCGGAAAACGGCACCATAGACACCCTGAAGACCCTGGCAAGAGCCGCCGAGGACCAAAACATCTCGCGCCTGCTGTCCGGAGCGGAGCCCGGCGAGCTGGTCACCTTCGGAGTCTATGAACAGGACGGCAACGCGGACAACGGCCCCGAGCCCGTAGAATGGTATCTGGTGGCCAAGCAGGACGGCAAGGCGTATCTGATCAGCAGATACGTTCTGGACTGGCAGCCCTACGACTCTACGGGGAATATGGTCAGCTGGGAAGAAGCCTCCATCCGCAAATGGCTCCGGTCGGATTTCGCCGGCAAGGCCTTTGAGAGCTGGGAGCAGGATATACTGAGCTCGGCTCAGGTGGACGCTTCCCGCACCATCTACGAAAACGGCAGCGATCTCCGGAGCCTGGACGGCGGGCAGAACACCCTGGACAAGGTGTTTCTCTTCTCTCTGGCCGAGGTAAAGGACGTTCCCGACTACATGCGCAAGGCGTCTCCCACCCCCTTCGCCATGGATCAGGGCGCCGAAGCCGCCGACGGCTGCGCCCCCTGGTGGCTGCGGTCTCCCAGAAACCCGGGCTCTCAGGCGGACTTCGTGGACCTGAAGGGCAACGTGATATGCGGCGACACCTCTCTGGACAACAACGTGCCCAAATGCGGCATACGTCCCGCCATCGAGATACCCGTGGCCGCCGACAATTACGACCTGGCCCAGGAGGCCTTCAAAAATGAAAACTGGACCGCTGCCTTTGCCCTGTTCAGCCAGCTGGGTGACCAGAAGGACAGCAGGACCATGGCCCACAAGTCCTTTGAAAACCTGCTCAACAAGGCCGAGACGGGCGACATCGTGTATTTCGGCTCCTTCGAACAGGACAACGACGCCTCCAACGGCAAGGAAGCCATCGAGTGGTATCTGCTCAAATTCAAGGATTATGTTCAGCTTATCAGCGTTTACGGTCTGGAAGCCAGGCCCTACAGCGATTCGAAGAACTCCGGCGCCTGGGAGGACTGTTCGCTGAGAAAGTACCTCAACAACGAGTTTCTCACCTCCTCCTTTACTCTCGCCGAGCAGGATCTCATCTCTTCCTGGGGGATCAAGAACGGCAAGGGCAAGAACAATACTTCCGGCGGCGGCGATACCGAGGACAAGATCATCATCCTTTCCGCCGATGAGGCCAAGGGCGTCTTTACCGGCGACAGCACCAGAAAATGCTTCTCCACCCCCGACAGGGAGAAGGGCGAGACCCATCCCTACTGGCTGCGCACTCCCGGCAGCAGCAAAGACAAAGCTGCCTTCGTGGACGCCAAGGGCAAGATCAACTCCACCGGCTCCGTGATCACCGACGACGGCTATCTGGTCCGTCCCTCGCTGTATATCTGGATGAAGGGCGTGGAGCCCTCCCAGACCGCCAAAAACGGCAAGAAGAACGATTCAGGCATCAAGATGCCCGACATAGGCGGCACCATCATCAGCAGCGTGATAAGCCATATCATAGGCAGCATTTTCTAAGGAGCGGGAGTATGCTCAAAACAGGAACCAAAGCCCCCGATCTGGCCCTGCAGGACCAGAACGGCCAATGGGTACGCCTTAAAGACCTTGCCGGCAAAAAGGTCCTGCTGTATTTTTATCCCAGGGACAACACCTCGGGGTGTACGAAGCAAGCCGCGGGCTACTCGGCCCTGAAGGACAGCTTTGCCGCTAAAGGCGTCGTCATCCTCGGCGTCAGCAAGGACAGCGTCGCCTCTCACAAGAGGTTTGAGGAAAAGCAGTCTCTCTCCATCACCCTGCTCTCCGACCCGGAGCTGGCGGCCATCACAGCCTACGACGTGTGGCATGAGAAAAAGATGGCCGGAAAAACAGGCATGGGAGTGGTCAGGACCACCTATCTCATAGACGAAAATGGTATAATAATATATGCCGGCGACAAGGTCAGGGCTGCGGAAGACGCCGCCTCGATGCTGGCTAAGATATAAAAAAGGAGACATACTATGGAAATGAAGTTTTACAAGTGCTCTGTCTGCGGACAGATAGCGGCGATAGTCAAAAAGACCGGAGCTCCCCTGGTGTGCTGCGGCAAGCCTATGGAGGAGATGATCCCCGGCTCGGTGGACGCGGCTCAGGAAAAGCACGTACCGGTATATGAGGTCACCGGCGGCAAGGTCATAGTCACGGTGGGCTCTGTGGCGCACCCCATGACCGAAGAGCACTATATCGAATGGGTGTCCCTGCAGACAGCCAAGGGCAATCAGCGAAAGGCTCTGGCGCCCGGAGCAGAGCCCAGGGTATGCTTCTCTGTCTGCGACGGCGACAAGGTGGAGGCGGTATATGCCTACTGCAACCTCCACGGCCTCTGGAAGGCATAAGTCATCAGGGCAGACCCGAGGGTCTGCCTTTTTTGTATGATATACCTGATCACGCTCCTGGAGGGGATCATCTCGTTCATATCCCCCTGCATGCTGCCTCTGCTGCCGGCATATATCTCGTTTTTTGCCGGCGGCGGCAGACAAAAGACCGCCGCAAACGCTGCGGTCTTCGTGGCAGGCTTTACGGTGACCTTTTGCCTGATGGGGGTATTTGCAGGCTTACTGGGCTCCCTCTTTGCCTCGCACAAGACCATAGTCAACGCAGTATGCGGCGGCATAGTCATCCTTTTTGGCCTGTCCTATCTGGAAGTGATCCCCCTGCCCTTCTTCAGGGGAGTGCAGGGACAAAGGGCAGCCGGGGGCATGGCCGCAGCTTTTCTCTTCGGGATGGTCTATTCCGTCAGCCTCACCCCCTGCGTGGGAGCCTTTTTGGGCTCCGCCCTGATGCTGGCTTCCGCCTCCGCCAGCGCAGTGAAGGGCCTGGCGCTGCTGCTTTTGTATTCCCTGGGCCTGGGGATCCCCTTTGTGCTCACGGCCCTGTTTATCGACCGGATGAAGGGCCTCTCTGGCGCCATCAAAAAGCATTACAGAGCGATCAATCTGCTGAGCGGAGCGTTTTTGATATTGGTGGGAGCCGCCATAGCTCTGGGACAGTTTAGCAAACTCTTGTCCCTGTTTTAAGGAGATAATAATGAAAGCCATCTATATCCTGATCATACTCGTCATAGTCATATTCGGCGCCTATGCCGCCTACGGGACCCTGGCCAAAAAGGCCGCCGCGGACAAGCCGTCGGCTCCTGTCCCGGCTGCGTCAAAGCCTGCCGAGAAGGCTCCCGACTTCACTGTCACCGATCAAAAGGGAAGCAAGGTCAGCTTTTCCTCCATGCTCGGCAAGCCGGTGATCGTCAACATCTGGGCCACCTGGTGCGGCCCCTGCAAGATGGAGCTGCCGGACTTTCAGAAGGCCAGCCTGAAATACTCTGACCGCATCACATTTATGATGGTCAATCTGACCACCGGCGACGAGACAGAGCAAACCGTCAGGAAGTTCATGAAGGACAACGGCTACACCTTCCCCGTCTATTATGACACGGAGCAGTCTGCGGACGGCGCCTATCAGGTCACCGGCATTCCCACCACCATTTTCATTGACGCGGAGGGCAACATAGTCTCCAAGCAGATCGGCATGCTCTCCGGGGAAGAGCTGCAGGAGGGCATAGACTCCCTCCTCAGGGAGCCTTAAACAAACAGACTGCCGCCCGGGGGAGACCCCGGACGGCAGTCCCAATATCGCTAAGCAGACGAGCCGCCGAATACCCTGCCGAAAAAGTCCGCCGCGGCTTTGAAGGAGCCGGCCACAGCCTGCAGCAGACGGGTCAGAGGCGTCCCCTCTTTCTTCGCCTCGGGCGCAGGCTTTGCACCTGGCCCGGGCTGAACAACAGGCGCCTTCATATGCAGGAGTTCGGGAGCCTTCCTCAAGTATTCCTTCTGCCTTTTTTCCGACAGATCCGACCTGCGCAGCTTGCCGGGATAAGAGGGCTCCGGGCCCCCTTCCCGATAACTCCGGTTCTGCATTTCCCCGACTCTGAATCTCTTGATGCGGCCCTTGCCGTTCCACCACAGGAGATTCCCTTCAAACCTACCTAAACGTGTCGCTTGTCCTCCTGAGGCTTTCAGTCGCTCTTCGTTATATGCCATATCCTCCTTCGAAAGGATCACCTTCCAGTGCTCGGCAAGGCCGTCGGGATAGGTCATACGGACCACGTTGTCGGTCAGGATAGTCACCGCGGGATACCACTCGGGAGGTATATAGCCTGCGGAGCCCTGGAGCCCGTCATACCATACCGCTCTTGTATTATCGTAGATTTGGACCAGCACCTTGCCGGCAGTCTGCCTGATATAATAGGTTTCTCCGGGAGTGGCTACCATATATCTGCCGTCCGGCAGGACCGCCGCGTCGGGATGGGGAACGGCGGCCAGAAGCCCCTCCTTTATCCGCCGGTCGCCGGTGAACGTCGTGTACCACACGATATTTTTGCCCCGCCTTATTGCCGAAAGGCAAAAGTCGCCTCCGAAATGCCCGCCGTCCGACTCCCGGATCAGACGCAGCTCGTAGGCAAAGCCGTTGCCCATATCGAATGATTCCAACAGCTTGTACCCGTCAAGAGACGCGGAGGGATCCTTGTCTATCTGCTGCAGCAGTTCGTTGGTGGTATACGAATACTCAAAATTCGAATGGACCGACGAAGACCACCTGTGGGTTTCGTTGATCCATATAAATCGGGCTTCGGCAAAGGTTTCCCGGCAGATCGAGATCGACGGATAGGGCTTTTCCTTCGCATATTCCGCCAGATAATAAGGCAGCCGCTCCACCTGCTTCCGTCCGCCTTTGACCGGCTCGTCGGCAAAGAGCGGAGCCGACAGCAGCAGCAGCGCCGCCGCCAGCAGCGCCGACAGCAACAAGTAACTCCATAATTTGTTTTTCATAGTTTTTCTCCCTTGGGGTAGTTCCCAAATGTTTGTGCAAACCCTTCTGCAAGAGTATTACAGTTTTATTATACCACAAAAAAGAAGCTCCGTTTTCAGTTGTGGCTTTTTTTTTGTTTTTTCACAGAAAAACGGAGCTTTTTCAGGCGCCGGGATGACAGAGACATCAGGCTGATCAGGCAACAAAACGCAGGTCTCGACCGAGACCTGCGTTTCTTCATTCAAATTATAGGCTTATGCAAACAGCCCGGCAAAGACCCTCTTTATCTTCACTATCAAGCAGACAAACAGATTCTTTTTTTCCTTGAAGCCTTTGCTGCCTGCCGGCTCTTTTTCAGGCGAATGAGACCGCGCTTCTTTCTTTACCGCAGGCGCTTTTGAGCGCTCGATGATCGTATCATAATCCGGCTCGGCGCCGCCTTCCCAATAATTGCAGTGTTTTAATCTATCCGGTCTGCCATATATGGGTCTCGGGTGTTTTCCGTTGCTCCATATAATAAAAGGCAAAACTGTTTGAAAACTGTAGTGGGGAATCAGACACTTATCCTCAGAATCTATTTTGTAGATTTCCACTCTGCCGCTGTCAAAAGTATATCGATACACATCCTTGCCGAGAATATCACACCGGTCGGGAGTGTTCTCTTTGTTCATTCTCCACTCTTCTATAAACTGTGCCGTGTCGTAGGTCTCGGCTACCAGCTTGTCACCGACTTTGAAGACGTAATACACATACCAGGCCGTCACTATCATATATTTGCCATCCACAACGCGCGCAGTCAAAAAACGGCCTCCGAGAGAATACCACACGATATCATTTCCATCCTTCAGGATATTCAGTTCGTTGGTATCATCTAAACGAATCGACTTGTCCGGCAGGACATACCGCATCGCCACCAAACTGTCGGAGAGCTCCTTTCTATAAACCAGCTTACCCGCAGCCATCAGCTCGGGCAAGCGTTTTTCCCAGTCGGTATCAACATATCCCCAGCAATGCATGGTATACGGTTCATCTCCGATTATGGATCTGCGCACAAGAAACAGTCGGCAATTCGGATGATTTGAAGCGAGGTCCACCGCATAGTACCGCCCTGTCGGTGTCCTCGTATAAGGCTCCAGAAAGGAAGGATACGGATTATGATGAGCATACTCTCCGGTATCGACAGCGGCTTTGTCCGCCCTTTCTTCGGCAATCACGCCGGCTGCAAAAGCAAGAAGCAATACGAAAACACAAAGAACGACTCTCACAACAAACCTCCCGGACAAACGAAAAACGACGAGTCCAAATCATCGTATTCGTATGAAAGAATATCATGCGGAGAATGATCGTCATAAGTTGTAACATAATCCGGTCTGCCGGCCGGATCACCGGAATACGAAAAAGTATACAAATCGTCTGCATAATATTCTTCACAAACATTGCCCACCATTTTATAATCTATGTCACTGAAACCCGTTAGCAGATCCAGTTCTTCGTTTACCGGAACGATAAAATTGAATTTGCCGTTATCTGACAAAACTTTGAACCCATCAAACGAGGTATAAACAGCATCATTGGCCCAAAACGTATTCTCATGATACGGATAAAAGGTCATTCGTCCTTGTCCATTCAAAAGAAAAGGATAGAATTGACCGCATACTCCGGGAATTCCGATCAAACAAAGTACCCAAGTGGTTGTATGAAATACAACACACCTATTTAAGACGCTACGGCAAAACACAGGCAAATCAAACCGCGATTTATATAAAGGATCCTCCTTTTTGCAGTTCAAAGGCAGTTTTCAAATCACACGCAAACTCTTCTGCAAGAGTATTACAGTTTTATTATACCACAAAAAAGAGGCTCCGTCTTCTGTTGTGTGTTTTCTTACAGAAAAACGGAGCTTTTTCAGGCGCAGGCCCGAATAAAGATCACGCAAGATCCCGGACACTGCCGAATAGACCTGCATATCGGGAGCTATCTGATGAAGTTGGTCCTCACTCCCGGCTCCCGGTCCGGGAGCCCCAGCTTTTCTTTGCCCAGAGCGATACTCTTCATAAGAAAGGCCATATTCTCCGCCAGGCACCTGACGTTCCACATACCTTCGCCGTCCTGCAGCGCCTCTCCCGGGGCGGCTCCGTGGACGTTGTTCCAGTAATAGCCCGACGCCACCGGCATGCCGGATATGGTAAAGTATTTGTTGAGCCTGTCAAAGGCCGCGGTGGTCCCGCCTCTTCTGGCGCACACCACGGCGGCGCCCACCTTCATGCTCAGATCGCAGCCGCAGGAATAAAACAGCCTGTCGCAGAGAGCGGTGAGAGTGGAGTTGGGGCCGGCGTAATACACCGGGGAGCCCAGCACCAGACCGTCGGCGTCGCTCAGCCTGAGGGCGATCTCGTTCACCACATCGTCGATGGCGCACCTCCCCAGCCTGCCGCAGGCGCCGCAGGCCCTGCACCCGGGGATGGCCGAGTCTCCCACCTGCAGTATCTCGCTGTCTATGTCCCTCCGGGACAGCGCCTCCGCCATCTCCTTCAGAGCCAGCCCCGTGTTTGAAGCCTGCCGGGGGCTGCCGTTTATCATCAATACCTTCATAGCGTTCCTCCGCATAAAAACCGGGTGCAAAGCCCGGGGGCTCTGCGCCTTGTGTCCTTGATATTAGGCCTTGGGCTTCACCAGCCCCATGTCTATGGCTTTGAGCGCCGTCTGCACCGAGTTCAGGGCCGCGCCCTTGCGGATGTTGTCCGCCACCACCCACATATCCAGAGTGTTGGGGTTGGAGGTATCCTTGCGGATGCGCCCCACGTAAGTGGGATCCTTGCCCTCGGCAAAGAGAGGCATGGGATATTTGCTCTCGGCAGGATCGTCAATGAGCTCCAGACCGTCCCAATTACTTATAGCCTCTCTGGCCTGATCTACGGTTATCTCGTCCTCAAACTCCACGTTCACTGCCTCGGAGTGAGCTCTGAACACGGGAACGCGGACACAGGTGGCGGACACCTGTATGCCGGGGTTCGAGAGTATCTTGCGGGTCTCCTTGATCATCTTGATCTCTTCGCCGTAATAGCCCTCGAACTCGCTCTTCAGGGAGGATATCTGAGGTATCACGTTGCAGAATATCTGATAGGGATAGTTGCGTATGGGCATTTCCTCTCCCTTGATATAGGCGTGTATCTGCTCATCCAGTTCCTTTTTGGCGTCTCTGCCTGTGCCGGACACGGACTGGAAAGTGGTGACCACTATGCGCTTTATTTTGCTGATGGCGTTCAGGGGAGCCAGAGCGTGCACCATCTGGATGGTGGAGCAGTTGGGATTGGCAACAAAGCCCTGATGCTCCCTGAGGGCGTCGCCGTTGACCTCTGGCACCACCAGCGGGACCCGGGGATCCATACGGTAGTCGTCGCCGTTATCTATGACGAAACAGCCCCGCTTGACAGCCTCCCAGCCATATATCTGGCTGGCGCCCTTGGCGCCCTCGGTGCCGGCAAAAAAGGCTATGTCCACGTCGTCAAACGCCTCGGGGGTGGTGGCATACACGTTGTAGTCGTCGCCGTCTATGTTCTGGACTCTGGCGCTGCGGGCCAGGATCTTGATCTCGGAAGCAGGGAATCTGAGGCTCTTGAGGACCTTCAGCAGCTCTTCGCCGACTTCTCCCGCTCCTACTACCGCTACTTTATACTGTGACATCGTTTCCTCCAAACAGGCTTGCCTGTAATTCTTACATACCAAGTATAACGTTCTTATGAGAGCCCGCAGACTCTCACCATTTTGATTATACCACAAAGGGACAGATATGGCAAACGAAGGGCCCCGGACGACAGCAAGCGGGGAGACAGGCTCCCCGCTTGACGGTATTTCTCCTTAAGACCCTCGCTTCACGCAAAAAGCTCCGCAAAGAAGGTCTTTATCATGCCCGGGAGCAAGGCGGGAAAGCCCTTGGCTTCACCGGCATCCAAGGCCGCGGCCTTATCCTTGCGGCCCACGGTCTTTTCATAGCTTATATCGGAGTAGCTTTCCGGAGCAGGCTCGGGGCCTCCCTTACGGAAGCACCACATCTCCTTTGGGACCTTACCTCCCGTCCCACTGAACACAGAGCCGTTGCGCCACAACAGACACTCGTTGGCGTAAAACCACTCAGGCTGGGCCGAATCCGGACGGTAGTATTTTTCTATGTTCTTTTCTACGTCTTTTGCCGACAGCCGCACCTTCCAGTGTTCGATGGCTCCCCCTTTATATTTCAGGGAAATCACGTTATCCGTGAGTATCCTGACCTCCTGCGGGCCATCCCAGGGCCTGAACCACATCCGTCCCCCCGTATATTTCTCCGCAACGAGCCTTTTGGGGTAAGCCCTGACGTAATACACAGTCCATGGCGTGGCGATCATATATCTGCCGTCATCCAGGAGCCTGACATCCCCCGGGGTCTCGCCTGTCCCGTACCATATGACCCTGCCCTTATCCTTTATCACCGAGAACGGCCGGTTCATCTGATAGTCGGCAAGGTGCCCTGCGTCGTATTGCAGGATCTCATATCTGCCATGTTTTACGGTGCGCTTTATCAGCCCCGGCATCTCCCGGCACAGCTTGTCTGTATTCTCATGGTTTCTGCTCAGAAAATGGCGGTAGTCGTAATAATATCCTCTGAGGAGAGGTTTTTGATCAAGACGTTCGTCAACAACGATCATTCCGGCGCCGGCGATATTCCAGTTGTAGCACAGGACCTGCGACCTGTATAACGGACTGTCGGGGGCATAATAGACGCCGTTCAGATAATCCGGCACCGTGAAAAAGGGGACGAACAGCATCTCCGGTCTGCGCGCTTTGGCGCAGACTGCGCCGATGCAGACAGCGACCAGCAATACAAATATAATACAGTGTAGTCGTTTCATCTCACATGACCTCCTTGCAGGAATGATAGGGACAAAACACCCTCATCTTCATTATACAATTCGAGCAAAAAAAAAACAACACCTACCTGCCGAAGAAGAGGCAAAGGACCCAGGCCCACATCAGAGCCGCCCAGCCGAGGCACACTGCCTGCCCGCAGCGCCGGCTGCCCAGGACGCGGCCTACGGCGCGGACCGTTCTGCAGCGCCGCCCTTCCGTGGCCCGCAGAGCCTCCCGGCAGGTCTCCCTCATAGACTTTGTCTCGGCATAGCCGTCATCCACACCCTCCAGCAGCTCCAGAGCCCGGGCGTATTCCCGCAGCCGGTGAGCCTCGGCGGCGTCCCAGTAACGCTGAAAGCTTTCGGCGGCGGCTCCCAGGGCCCGGGCCGACTCGGACAGGCGCCGGGCATCGGGCATGAGGGTCTCCGCCAGCAGAACGGCTATCCTGTCGTATTTTTCCCGGGAGAGGTTGAACCAGCCCAAACGCCGGGAATGGTCTTTATAGTGCTTGGCGTCCATTGCGCAGGCATCCCAGTCCAATCCTTCCCTGAAAAGGGGCGCAGGAAAAACCAGATCGCCTATGACTATATGATCCTGTTGCCGCCTTATCTTTCTGAAGTCGGGCATCAGGCGCAGTATTTCTTCGGATGCCTGCCTGGCCCTGTTTTCCCGTGCGATGGACTCTGTCAGAGCAAAGCGGTCCCCTGTCACAGCTTCCAGCAGCTCCATCAGGCTTTCGCCGGGGAACCGCTGCCGGGCATACTTGCCCACCCGGTCTATGATGGCGTTGTATTCCCTGTAATATTTATTGATATATCTGTTCCCGGTCCGGGTCTCTCCCCGGCGGTCGTCATACAGGTCTTCCCAATAGCTCCGGCGCTCCCGATAAGGCTCGGGACAGTACCATTTGCCGCTGTAAACGGGCCGGTCCAGACCTGCGGCGCCGTCAAGCCCTATACGGATATAAAAATACGCGGCCTCCGCCGCCGCCAGCACTCCGGCCCAGCCGGGGAACCAGAAAAAGGAAGGCTTCGGCATGATCCCCCGCAGCTGAAAAAACCAATATACTATGTTTGCCGCCAGCAGGCCTACGCAGCAGCCTGCGGCGACGTGAGTCGCCCGGGCCAGCCACAAGAGCAGCCGGCCGCAGCGCCGGACAAGCGGCTTCATCCGTCATACTCTCCATTTATCTCACAAAGGGCTTGCTGTCGGTAAGCAGCGCGACCCCCTTTCGGGAAAGCCTTACGCCTACGGTGCCGTTCACGTTGGTGCGGTAGTGGGGCGCGTGGTGCTCCTCTGCCCAGGGCTGTATCTCCGACTTGGGCTCGTAAATATACTTGTCGTGGGCGTTGCCGTCCATGCTCACCACCATGTCCGGCGACACCGCGTCCATAAAGCCCTTGTCTATGGGCGTCCAGCTGTGATGCATGCTCTTCAGCACCTGAGCCCCGGACATCCGGGGGGCTATATGCCGCTGAGCCTCCAGGCTGATATCCCCTGTAAAGAGGACCCGCTGCCCGCCGTAATCCAGAGCGCACACCAGGGAAAAGTTGTTGTAATCCCCGTTGAGGCCCAGATATTCCATGTCGTTGTTGTAAAAGGTGAGGGATGCTCCCGACAGATACACCTTTTCTCCGTCCTCCGGGCACACGATGGCGCAGCCCTGCTCCCGGAGCATATTGACGATCTCCGGAAACAGTCTGTTGGGCTGGTTGTAGGCGGGCTTGTCTCCGGCGGCGAGGCGCTCCATGGTCTTCACGTCCGGGACAAACACCACGGCGCCGCGTATATCAAAGCCCTTTTCCACCAGATATTTGAGGCCGCCGGCATGGTCGCCGTGCCAATGGCTGATGACTATATAGTCCAGCCTGTCAATGCCCAGCCTGCCGTATTCCCTCAGCAGGTGCTCCGCGGAGCTCTCGGTCTCTTTGTGATAAGGGACAAAGGTGTCCGTCACAAAATCGATGCCCAGTGTCTTGCCGCCGGGCAGCTTTATCACAGAGGCGTCGCCGGCGCTGAAATAGCGGTGAGGCACCCCGCCTATAAAATACACGTCCGTATAGCTCTTCAGAGAGCCTCCGCAGGCCGCCGCCCCGCACAGCAGCAGGACAGCCGTCAATATGACCCACATCATCGAAGCAAGCCTGCCGGGAATGCCGGCGCAGTCCTCGGCGCTCCGACCGGCCCCGGGACCATGGTCTCGTCTGTCTGCATTCATATCTTACCTCACAAAGGGCTTGCTGTCGGTGAGCAGCCCTACCCCCTTCCGGGAAAGCCTTATGCCCACGGTGCCGTTCACGTTGGTGCGGTAGTGTGGCGCGTGATGCTCCTCTGCCCAGGGCTGTATCTCCGACTTGGGCTCGTATATATACTTGTCATGGGCGTAGCCGTCCATGCTGATCACCATATCCGGATCGATCTTCGCCATAAAATCGCCGTCCACCGGCACCCAGCTGTGGTGCATGCTCTTCAGCACCTGCACCTTGGTCATATCGGGAGCCATATGCTTCTGGGCCTCCGTGTCGCAGTCTCCCGTAAAGAGCACCTTTTGCCCCGCGTATTCCAGACAGCATACCAGAGAGTAGTTGTTGTAGTTCCTGTCAAAGCCCAGATATTCCTGCTCATTGTTCCAAAAGGTCAGGGAGGCGCCGGAGAGATACACCTTGTCCCCGTCCCGTGGGCTCACTATCCGGCAGCCCCGTTCCTCCAGCATCCCGGTGATCCGGGGACAGAAGCTCCTTATTTCGTCATAAGCGCCATGGGGGTCTGTGTATAGCCTCTCTGCCGTGGCCATATCCGGGACGAACACAGTGGCGCCGGCCAGGTCGAAGCCCTGCTCCATGAGGTATTCCAGCCCTCCCGCGTGGTCGCTGTGCCAATGGCTGATGACTATATAGTCCAGCCTGTCTATGCCCAGCTCCCTGTATTGCTCCAGCAGATATTCTGCTGCCGTGACCGGCTTGCCCTTACCGTCAAGACAGAAGTCGACCGTCTTGTCATTTTTGTTGAAGTCTATCCCCAGTGTCTTGCCGCCGGGCAGTCTGACCACGGTGGCGTCGCCGGCGCTGAAATAGCGGTGTATGCCGCCGCCTATGAAATACAGGTCCGTATAGTTTTTCAGGCCTCCGCACCAGGCCGCCGAAGCAGAGGCGCAAAATGCGGCCAGCAAAAGCAGTATCTTCATCACTAAAACTCCTCTATCACCGGCAGCATCTCCGCGGTGCTTCTGAACCTTTTGCCCACCAGGCAAAACACGGTCCTTCTCTTCACGTCCTTATCGATATAATACAGATATGCCGTCGCGGATATTTCCAACGAACGGGAATTGGCTGCCCACAAGTAGTATCTGCCGT
The DNA here is from genome assembly GCA_017552965.1 of Abditibacteriota bacterium. NCBI lineage: Bacteria > Pseudomonadati > Abditibacteriota > Abditibacteriota bacterium. The sequence goes on from JAFZNQ010000076.1 coordinate 106,538, forward strand.
TTTTTTCGCCCTTAAAGAGCTTCACGCCCCGGATGCCTTCGCCGCTGAGATAGGTTTTCTCCGTATCCAGGGGCAGCCACCCGGCCCCCATGCTTTCCGTCAGGTCTCCGGCGCAGGGGAGCGCCTCCCAGATGCTTTTTGCGCACCGGTACACCGTTCCCGTCTTGTCCTCATCATAGCATACGAAATACACCGCCCTTTCCCCCGGCTTGTCCCATTCACTCACGTGGAGCAAAAAGGGCTCCGACCACTCTATGCCGCCGTCTCTCATCACTCCCAGCCTTCTGGACTCCGTCTTGGCGCCGCCGTCCAAGTCCCCGAAGGTAAAGGTATTGTCCAGCCACAGGAAGCAGCAGTCGCCCTCCCGCCGCGCGTAGGCGGACACGTCGAAAAAGCCTCCCTCGGGCCATATGGTCAGGGCCCTTACCACGTCCATTTCCAGATACAGGCGGGCGGGGTCCAGCTTCCGCCAGCCGTCCGCCGTCTCCGCTCCGGAAAAAGGCAGCCGGTCATAGAGGTCCCTGCTCAGGCTGTAGATACCGCCCGAGGTGTCGTAGTCCGGGCCGGCATACACCAGAGAATTGGGGGCCGGAGTATTCCTTCGGTATTCCGCGCACAGAGCCTTCATATCGTTCTCGCCGCTGAAGGGCAGTCTGTCTATGAGGCTTATGGCTTCCGCCGCGGCGGGCTCGGTGACCGGCAGGTCGGTGACGCTGTATTCCAGACAGGGAGCGCAGGCCTCCCGGGGCCTTTGGACTATCACCCCGACTGTCATCATATCGCTGCCCTTCATCACCCGGGACGCGCCGGGGTCGTCCCGGTCCGTGACGAGATAATTGCTGTCGGCCTGCAGACCCTTGCACACAAAGGCAAAGCCTCCGCCCCGGCGGAGATAGCCTATGAGCATGCCGCAGCCCTTTTCGGGGTCGTTCATCTGCACTGCCATGTTCCTTTCGCCGGACAGGTCGTAGTCCGTGAGCGTGTAGTAGTCCTTCATGAGATACTTGTGGTCATAGCGCCATTCGTCCAGCACCTTCAGGGTGTCCGGGCCCACGGGGTCGATGTCCACTCCCACGCTCAGGGACAGCCGGGAGCGTATCTCGTAATTCGAAAAATGGTTGTATAGTACGGAGCCCGTGAATACGTACCACATATTGCAGCCGAAGTTCTGACACTGCTGAGGCAGGGTAAAGCTCCAGAAATCGGTCTTGGTATGCATGAATGAAAAGCGCATGGTCTCCAGGTCGTTGCGCCGGCCCCCCGAGGCGCAGGAGTCAAACAGCATGCCGGGGTATTTTGCCGCCAGGCGGCTCCAGTATCGCAGATAGCCCGTGCAGGCGTGGTTTTCCGTGGCCCCCAGCCGCGGGATGCCCATCTCCTCCTCCTGCTCCCTGTCCCTGTTGGTCCAGAAAGGCTCGTGGTTGGTGTTGAAGTCCTGGCGGTAAAGGGTCAGGCCAAAACGGCTTATGAGGTCGTCTGTCAGGCGGAAAATGTGGTCCCCGGCGCGCTTGCTGCCCATGTTCACCACGGCCAGCCTGCCCTCCCGCAGCAGGTCCTCCTCCCGGAGGCTGCGCTCCATATCCGTGCCTTCGTAGCAGCGCTCCGGCTCTATCCAGAAGCAGAGCCCCATGCCCTGCCGGCGGCAGTGCTCGGAGATGCGTTTCAGGCCCTCTTCGCCTTCGTAGTCGGGAGCCGGGTTCCAGTCTCCGGTCTCTCCGGGCCTCATGCGGGTGCAGTCAAACCAGCCTCTTACGCCGCTGTAATCGTATTCCATGACGGTAAAGTATTTACGGGCTATCTCTCCCACCCAGGGCGAGTCGATGGCAGCCAGGTCGGCTGCCAGGTCCTGGTTCAGAGGGGAGGCCACATACACCAGCTCGTCAAAGCGTTTGCGGGTGTGACGGAACAGATTGTGCTTTATGATCCACCGGCGCCACAGGTTTTGCCCCTCCTGCCAGTCGGAGCCCTTGTAAAACATCAGCGCCGTTCCCGGCAGGCGTATCTCCTCGTGAGGCAGCAGGCAAAGCCCGGTCTTCCCCTGGCCGCAGGCCAGACGGAGCATGCCCCGGGACATACGGGCCTTCATGAACCAGTTGCCCTGCCAGTTGACGGCGGCTACCACCCCTCTTTTGGGGCCGGAAAAATTGAAAAAGGGCAGATAGTCCTGGGTGGGGAGCCCGGTCACCGTGCGGACCTCCAGCTCCCCGGAGCCCCGGATCTCTCCGGTAAGGGGCTCATATTCTATGGCGGAGCAGGGTATGGTGGTGCCCCGGTTGTAGTGGACCAGAGCCTCCCCCTTCATGACCTCCGCATCCAGGGAACAGACGTCCGCTATGAGCCCTGAGTTGTCGTCCGACAGATTGACCAGACGGGCGTCGTATTCCACCACGGGAAAGCCGGGATACACTGTCTCCGTCACAGTGAGCATCAGCTGCTCCTCCACGCACACCAGATCTCTCACCCGGGTGAGCCTTTCCGCCGGGGCCTCCGACAGGTCATAATCCCTGTGGCGGGTGACCACTTCACCTCCCCCGGTCCACAGGAGCTCCGAGGAGGGCCGGCCGTTCAGGGTAAAGGACACAGGCGCCGTGCCGGACAGGTGCTCGCTCCGCCATCTGTCGGCGGCCGAGCAGTCCGACACACGCTCCTCAAAGCCGGTCTCCGCATATGCGCAGACCGCGAGCAGCGTCAAAAGGAGAGAGCAAAGAACGTTCACAATGTCAGCCTTGGGTATCATATGGTTTTGGGATCAAAAAAAAGACAGAGCAGCCCTGCGGCTGCCCTGTCACTGAGCTAATCTGCTCTGTGGTTCTCGAGAATGTCTATGACCGCCTCGAGGGAAGCGGGGGCTTCGATGATGGAAGGACATATTTCCACCGCCCTCTTGGGGTCCTTGAGGCCGTGGCCCGTCAGCACGCAGACCACCCTGGCCGGCTCGGTAAAATAGCCTTCCCTGGCCTTTTTTATCACTCCGGCAAAGGAGGCGGCCGATGCGGGTTCGCAGAAGATGCCCTCGCAGCGGGCCAGCAGCTTCTGGGCGTCTGTGATCTCGTCGTCAGTCACAGCCTCGATGACTCCTCCCGATTCGTCCCGGGCGGCAGCGGCGTATTTCCAGCTGGCGGGATTGCCTATGCGGATGGCCGTAGCGATGGTCTCGGGGAACTCTATGGGCTCGCCCTTCACTATGGGAGCGGCTCCGGCTGCCTGGAAGCCCAGCATTTTGGGCAGGCGGGAGGACACGCCCTTGTCATAATATTCCTTGTAACCCTTCCAGTAGGCGGTGATGTTGCCGGCGTTGCCCACGGGGATGGCGTGATATTCGGGAGCGTCTCCCAGCGCGTCGCAGATCTCAAAGGAGCCGGTCTTCTGCCCCTCTATCCTGTAGGGGTTCACCGAGTTCACCAGAGTGTGGGGGTAGTTGGCCGCCACGGTGCGCACGATGGTGAGGGCGTCGTCAAAATTGCCGTCCACGGAAATGATCACGGCGCCGTGCATGAGAGACTGGGACACCTTGCCCATGGCCACCTCGCCTCTGGGCAGTATCACGCAGCAGGTGATGCCCGCTCTGGCGGCGTAGGCCGCCGCGGAGGCGGCTGTGTTGCCTGTGGAAGCGCATATGACGCCCTTGCTCCCCTCCTCCACGGCCTTGGCCATGGCCATGACCATGCCTCTGTCCTTGAAGGAGCCGGTAGGGTTCATGCCTTCGAACTTGGCGTAGATGGTCAGGAGAGGGCTCACCTTTTTGGACAGGTTCACCAAAGGAATGAGAGGGGTGGAGCCCTCCATCAGCGACAAATTGGGGGTCTTTTCCGTGATGGGCAGATAGTGATGATATCTCTCCAGCAGGCCTACTCTGTTATAAACGTTGTTGCACATATCAAATCCTTTCTTTATAATACTCTGATGCGGCTGGCAATGCTGTCAACCATAGGTATGTTGCCGATCTTGTCCAGAGCGCTGAGCATTTGCTCCTCGCTGGCCTCGTGGGTGAGCCACACCACCTCTGCCAGACCCCGGTGGGTGTTCTTCTGTATGACGCTCTCCAGGGACACCTTGTTGTCGGCAAAGGCGCCCGCTATGGCGGCGATGCAGCCGGGCTCATCCTTGACTATGATGCGTATATAGTTGCGTCTCACCAGCGCGTTCGCCGGCGCCACGGGTATGTCGTTGTAGGGGGCCACGTTGGCTGCGCCCTGACAGCCGGACAGTATGTTCCGCGCGGCTTCTATCACGTCGCCGGCGATGGCGCTGCCCGCAGGCAGGCTGCCCGCTCCGGCTCCGTAATACATGGTGTCTCCGGCGCCGTCCGAGGACAGGAATATGGCGTTCATGACCCCGTTCACGTTGGCAATGGGATGGTCGTCGGGCACCAGTGTGGGATGGACACCGGCAAATATCTGCCCGTCCTTCTGCTCGGCCATGGCCAGCAGCTTGATCTGATAGCCCATCTCGCCGGCGTATCTGATGTCATAATCCGTGATGGAGGTGATGCCCTCCCGGTAAATGTCGTCGGCCCGGACGTCTGTATTGAAGCAGAGCTTGGAGAGTATGGCCAGCTTGTACATGGAGTCGTAGCCCTCCACGTCGGAGGTGGGATCCTGCTCGGCATAGCCCAGACGCTGGGCGTCCTTGAGAGTGTCCAGGTAATTCTTGCCCTTTTTCATCTCGGTCAGCAGATAATTGGTGGTGCCGTTGACTATGCCTATTATCCTGTTGATCCTGTTGGCGGACAGGTTGTTCTTGATGGGGTCCAGGATGGGTATGCCGCCCCCCACCGAGGCTTCGTAAAGCAGGTCCGCGCCGTGTTCCCGGGCCAGAGCCGACAGGGCGGCGCCCTCCTTGGCTATGAGCATCTTGTTGGCTGTCACCACGCTCTTTTTTGCCTGCAGGGCCTCCCGGATGAAGGCGCCGGCAGGCTTGATCCCGCCTATGGTCTCCACGATGACCTGAATATCGGGATCGTTTATCAGCAGACGGGCGTCGTCGGTCAGTATGTCCGATACGTCAAGACCGATGCCTCTGTCCGTCACGGTGTCCAGATCGGCTATCCGCTTGATCCGTATCTCTCCTCCGGCTCTGCGCCTGATGTCCTCGGCGTTGTCCGTCAGAAGCTTGACGGCTCCGGCGCCCACCGTGCCAAAACCGATAACTCCCACATTGATCACTTTCATTGTTCCTCCAGCCTTATCCTCATGATGACCTGGCCCTCACTGACCAGCTCGGCATTTTTTACGTCGATGGATACCACGGTCCCGGTCACTTCGGAAGGAATGGGCGAGAACACCTTCATCGCTTCGATGAGACACAGCTCCGTCCCCACTTCTACCCTGTCGCCCACGGACACGAATTTGGGCTGGTCCGGAGCCGGCGCGTCATAATACACGCCCACCAGGGGAGCGGTGACCTTGTAGAGGCTGTCGTCATTGTATCGGGGCGCCTCTTCCGGGGCGTCCTCGGTCACGGCTTCACGGAAGACCTCCTCCGGAGCCGGCGCCTGACGGCCGGCAGGGGCTGCTCCCCTGACGGACACGCTGCAGTCTCCCTCGGTGATCTCCAGCTCCTCCAGATCATACTTTTCCACCAGCTCAAGAAGCCTTTTGATATCCGAATTATCCATGTTTTTACCTGCGTCTTAATAGGGTTATTTACACATCTTATATTATATCAGATTGGGACAAAAATAAAAAGAGAGGCCCGACGCAGTCTGGACCGGCAGCCGGGGACCCTGCCGGACAAGTCACCCCTGTCTGCAGTCCGGCATGACCTTTTCGAAGCGAAACATTTCTTCCCCGTCGCCGCTGCCGGGCTCAGGGTGATGCGAGCAGACAAACTCCGTGATCCGGAAGCCGCAGCGGTTCACATAAAAATGTATGTTGCGCTTTTCAAAATAAGGGGTGCAGGTCTCCCACACCCTGACCTCAGGAAAGCGCTTTTCTATCTCCTGCCAGGCGGCATAGCCCACGCCCTTTGAATGAAGGGCCGGCGCCACGAACAGCAGCTCCAGAAAACCCCTGTCTCCCCGCAGCTTTATCACGGCGCCGCCTGCCTTTTGGCCGTCTGCCAGGATCCGGAAGGCCTGACCCTCCCCTATGCAGTCCAGTATGGTCTGCCGGGATATTATCTGGCCGTCCTCCTCGGTGTGGGTGTCCCTCACTCCGAATTCCTCCAGCGCCCCATAATTAAAAGCCTCCTGATTGTCGCGGACGAACCGCTCGGTGTCCTCTTTTGCCAGAGGACTCAGCGTCACTGTCATGATATCACCTCCGTCGGCATCTTCATTATACATGAGGCGGCCGGGGGCTGTCAAAGGCGCCGCGTATTGACAGCGGGCCCGTTTTGGGTTATAATAAGTTATACGGCTTGCTTGTCAAGCCGAATCCGACTCGCAAGGAGAGACCCATGATATACGATTTTTCTGTGACCACGGCGGGGGGCGACGCCCTGCAGCTGTCCGACTACAAGGGCAAGGTGATCCTCATAGTCAACACGGCCACCGGCTGCGGCTTCACCCCCCAGTACGAGCCCATCGAGCAGCTGTACCGGGACTATCACGACAAGGGACTGGAGATACTGGATATTCCCTGCAATCAGTTCGGAGGGCAGGCCCCCGGCACCGATGAGGAAATACACGAGTTCTGCCAGATACATTTCAACACCACCTTTCCCCAGATGAAAAAGGCCGAGGTCAACGGCCCCGGCGAGCTGCCCCTCTACACCTGGCTGAAGCAGCAAAAGGGCTTTGAGGGCTTTGGCGACCACCCTCTCAAGGGCATCCTCGAGGACTTGCTGTCCAAGGCCGACCCCGACTGGGACAAAAAGCCCGATATCAAGTGGAACTTCACCAAGTTCGTCATTGACCGCAGCGGCAAGGTGGCTGCCCGCTTTGAGCCCACCGAGGATATGTCCCGGGTAGAGGACTGCATCAAGAGCCTGCTGTAAGACGCGGCGCAGACGACACACCCAAAAGGAAGGCCGCCGACCAAGAGTCCCGCCTTCCTTTTTCCCGTGTCCGGCCCAAGGGGCCGGACCGGTATCGGAGCAACACATGGATCAGACAAAGAAGCCTCTTGACGCCCGGGACCGGGAGAGGGTCATCATCCGGACAGGCGCTGCGGGGATAGCGGCCAACCTGCTGCTGGCCCTTTTCAAGGGAGCGGCGGGCTATCTCTCCCACTCCATAGCGGTCATGCTTGACGGCGTGAACAACCTGTCGGACGCCGGCAGCTCGGCGGTGACCATCGCCGGCGCCAAGCTGGCGGGCCGGGAGCCCGACAGAGAGCACCCCTTCGGCCACGGCAGGATAGAATATCTCAGCGCCATGATCATAGCCGTCCTGATCCTCTACGCCGGCTTTGCGGCCCTGACCGAGTCCGTCAAGTGGATACTGAAGCCCCGGCTGCCTGAATATGACGCCGTGACCTTTGTCACGGTGTCCGCCGCCATCATAGTCAAGGCCGTTCTGGGCATATATACCACCCGCGCCGGCAAAAGGGTGAACTCCGACTCCCTGGTCAACGCCGGACAGGACTCCCGGCTGGACTGCCTCATCTCCCTGACCACCCTCATAGCCGCCTCGGTCTATCTGCTGACAGGCATATCCACCGAAGCCTGGCTGGGCGCTGCCATATCCCTGTATATCATCTTCTCCGCAGTGAGCATGCTGAGAGGGACCATCTCCAGGATCCTGGGCGAGCGCAACAACCCGGCTCTGGTCCGGAGCATCACGGAGACGGTGGAGAGCTTTGAGGAGGTGAAGGGCGCCCACGATCTGGTGCTGAACAACTACGGCCCGGACTCCTGGAACGGCTCCATAGTCATAGACGTGGCCGCCGCCTGCAGCGCAGAGAGGCTGGACCAGCTCATAGAGGAAATACAGTCCCGGGTGGCTGCCAGGCACCGGGTCATACTGACCGCGGTGGGCATACACGCCGTCCTGACAGACGACCCGGACAGTCTGGCGGCGGAGAAGACCGTCCGGGAGATAGTGTTCCGCCACAGCCACATATCCCAGATCCACGGCTTTCACTACCTGAAGGACCAAAAGATCATCCGCTTTGACATGGTGGTGAGCTTTTATGCGGACGACCGCAGGCTGCTGCACGAGCACGTGGTCTCCGACGTGCAGAAGGCCTTTCCCGACTTTACCCTGCAGATAGCCATGGACACGGATTTTGCCGAAGAATAAAAAAGGCCGGGCCTTGGGGCCCGGCTGCGACGGTCAGGAGGTGACCGACTCGTATTCTTTCAGGATGTCCTTCACCCGGCTGTCGATCTCGTCCCGGGTCCCGGAGGTGTCCCTGTCCTCCAGATCCCCCAGCAGCGTCACCGCTTCCAGATACTTTTCTTTGCCTTCCTCCAGCTCCCCGGGAGTCAGCATGCCGTTTACCAGACATATGATGATGTAGTCCCGGTTGTCCAGCCACCTGGCGTATCTGTCGCAGGCTGCCCGGGCGTGCTCCTTTCCGGCCCGCAGGTCGTTTTCCATGAGGGCCTTGTCGGCAAAATACATGTGGGCGTCGCAATAGGAGGTGTTCACCATCTCGGGGACTCCCTTCACCTTTTCGTAGGGAGTCTTTTCCACCGTGAGGAGCCGGCCGTAATACCTGTCCGCCAGCTTGTTGTCCCCCTTTGCCACTCCGATCTCCGCCAGCTTTTTCATGGCTATCAGGGAATTGGGGTGGTATCGGAGGGCCTGCTCATACAGCTTCACCGCCTCCGGGCAGCCCGGGTCCTCTGCGTTGGCAAGGTCTGCCAGCTGCATATAGGGCTGATAGCTCTCCGGCGCTTCCCTCACGGCGTTTTTCAGCCTGGTCCGGGCCATAGAGGCGCTCTCCGTGTCCCTGGCGTAGCCGATCCACGCGGCGCTGTTGATGGGCACCATCCTGAGGGCGCTCTCATAACGCCCGGTGTGGACAAACCAGTCGCCCAGACCGAACACGAACACCACCAGCATGCTCAAAAGGACGCACCGGGCCAATATGCTTTTGAGATACCCGGGAGCCGGGACCCGGCGGGGAGCCAGGCTCAGCAGGATGCCGGCGCACACGGCAAAGGACAGGCCCGTGGCCCCTATATACAGATCGCTGTCTGCCAGACTGTGGCACAGCAGGCCGCAGACGCCGGCGGTCAGACCCCCCGCCAGAAACACGGAGGCCTGAGGCGAACACTCTCCCAGCTCCGTCACAAAGAGCCTGTCCGGATGCCGGGCGGACCCAAAGGCGCCATAGAGCATGCAGAGCAGCCAGGCTCCCGCCAGGACGCTGCAGGGGATGCCGTATTCGTCGGCAAACTGCAAAAAGGAGTTGTGGGCGTGGGAGGTGAGGCCCGCCACTGTGTAGCGGGGATAAGCTTCTTCAAAACGGCCGGGACCCACTCCCAGCCAGGGATTGTCCAGACACATGTCCGCTGCCGAGCGCCAGGTGTACAGCCTGAACTCTGCGGAATGGCTCTCGCTGCCTCCGCCGGAGGCGTTGGCCACTCTGCCCATGAGCCCCATGCCAAACAGTCCGAAGGCAGCCGCGATCAGCAGCGCGGTCACCGCCAGGTCCTTCTTGCCTATGGTGACCCTGCGGAGCATGAAGACCAGCGCCGCCAGGCCCGCCAGGAGCCCCACCAAGCCGAATTTGCTGCCCGTCAGGAACAGGGCCCCCAGAGTAAAAAAGAGCCCCACCGCAAGCAGCAGGCGCACGGTCTTGTGGGTAAAGGCAAAAAAGAGGGCTATGCCCACGGGGATGACCAGGGTCAGATAGCCGGCAAAAAAGTTGGGGTTGACAAAGCCGCCGAATATGCGGGGCACCCCTCCGGCAAAGAGCCGGGCGCCGTCCATAGCCAAAGCCTGAGCCACTGCCCTTACGCTGCAGAGAGCGGCTCCGCCAAAAAGCCCCAGGGCCGTGTAGAGGGCGATGTTCTTTTTGCCCGCCACCAGGCTCATGAGGACAGCCACGGCCGTCAGGGTCACAAAGCTGATGACGCTGACTGCAGACAGGTATCTGTCGGCGCTCCAAAAGAGCATGGAGGCCAGGCTGAAGACCAGCGCCGCCCCAAAGGACCAGAGCAGATACGGAGGGAATTCCGCTCCGTCGGAGACCTGCTTGTTGCCGAAATAAATATACACGCCCAGCGCCGCCAGATAGAGAGGGATCGCCACGGCGTAAAAGTTCATATTGCCTGCCATGAAGGGCGAGAGGGCCACGGAAAGGGGTATGAGCAGCAGGGACACCGCCGCCAGATCCGTCTTGCTCTCGGGCGCGGCTTTTTTAGTTCGCTTCATGCTCCTCTTCTCCCGCGCTGTATTTGGTCAGAGCCCACTTCAGCAGAGGCGGGGTCACCACCGTGGTTATGACCACCATGATCACTATGGCAGAGTAGGTCCCGGAAGATATGACGGCCTTGCCGTCAAGCATGAGCGTCATGCCGGTGGCTGCAAAGATGAGGCCCACCTCCCCTCTGGGGATCATGCCCAGGCCCACTATCAGCCGGTTCACGCTCTTGTCCGTGACCCCCAGGCCGCAGGCCTGCTTGCCGATAATGGCGCACACGGTCAGCACCGCCGCAAACACCAGCACGCTGCTGTTGCCAAAGGAGGTGATATCCACAGTGGCGCCCATGCGCACGAAGAAGATGGGCACCAGCATGCCGGCTATGGGGGCGATGAGGCTGTCCACTCTCATCTCACGGAACTTGCGTATGTCTCTCCACTGGACCTCGTCCAGCACCAGACCGGCGGCAAAAGCGCCCACGATGCCGGCCAGCCCCATCAGTGAGGCTATGTAGCTGAGGCCGAAGCAAAACACCAGGGCTATACACAGCATGATATTGTCGGAGCGCAGGTGTGAGGCCACGGCAAAGACCTTTTTGGCCACCCGGCGGCCGAAGGCCAGCACCACGCCCAGAAAGAGTATGCTCTTGCCTATGATCAGCAGTATGCTGACGGGAGACAGAGCCTCTCCTCCGGAGGCGGCCTTTACCAGCCCTGTGATGATGGCCAGGACAATGAGCCCCTGCACGTCGTCAATGACTGCGGCCCCCAGTATGATGCGGGCTTCCTTGGTGTGCACCTTGCCCAGATCCATCAGCACCCGGGCAGTGATGCCCACGCTGGTAGCGCACAGGGTGGCGCCTATAAACATCTGGCCGTACAGGCCCTCGTCCTTCAGAAAGACGGCGGCGGCTCCCCACCCCAGCAGAAACGGCACCACCACGCCCACCGTGGCAGACAAAAAGGCGGAGGCGCCCACCTTGGCCATTTTGGCTATGTCCGATTCGAGGCCCACCTGAAACAGCAGGAATATGACGCCTATCTCCGACAGCACCGCTATGTTGTTGTCGGTGGCCACGAAGGCGAACCAATTGATGTGGAAGAGATTCAGATTGCCTATGAGGATGCCGAACACCAGCTCGCCCAGCACCGCAGGCTGGCCCAGTCTGACAAACAGATCGCCGCCCAGCTTGGCAACCACTATGATGATAATGAGTCCCAGCAGTATGTGATGCACCTGACCGGCCACGTCTCCGCCGGAGGCAAAAAGCTCGCCGGAAGCCAGAGTCATCAGAAGCAGTATGGGGATCATACGCGGCATGGAATGCAATTTCTTAAACAATATATCTCTCCCGCTGTTTTTTTCTCAAAATACCATATTATATTTTATATGTTCCCGCCCGGTTTGTCAAACGCCGGGATCCCGGCCTTTTTTTGAGCGGGGTATTGACTTGCGGCCGGAAGTATAGTAAAATAATAGTGTGACCCGGGGATGTGGCGGAATGGCAGACGCGCTTGGTTGAGGGCCAAGTGAGGGCATTTCCTCATGTGAGTTCGACTCTCACCATCCCCACCAGAGAGAGCAGAGCCTTGGCTCTGCTTTTTGTTTTATCCGCCGGCGCAGCCGGCATCGGGAGAAGGATATGGTCGATTATGGATTGACAGGCAAGACTGTCCTGATCACAGGGGCCAACAACCCTCAGGGCATAGGGGCCGCCACGGCTCTGGCCTTTGCCCGCCAGGGGGCCAGGGTGGCTCTGGTGTTCAAAAGGGTGCCGAGACCCTGGGACGAGCAAAAGACCGGGCTCAACGGGCCGGACAGGTATTACAAGGCCAACGCCGGGGACGCCGGCGACACGGAAAGCAGGCTGCGGGCAGCCGGGGCCGACTGCATGGTCATCGAAAGCGACATATCGGACGAGGAGCGGGTCAGGGACATATACGCCCGGGTGGCGGAGCGCTTTGGCCGGGTCCGCGTTCTGGTGAACAACGCTGCCGCAGACGACGAGACCGGCCGGGACACCTCGGAGACCGTGACAGGGCAGGTCATAGACGACACCTTTGCAGTCAACGTCCGAGGCAGCCTGCTGATGATCCGGGAATTCATCAGACAAAGGGACGAAGGCGGCGGCAGAGTGATCAACGTGTCCACGGATTCGGCGCAGGTATTTGCGGGACAGATCACCTACGGAGCCAGCAAGGCGGCTCTGGAAGCCCTTACCCGCAGCATAGCCATGGAGACCGGCAAATACGGCATCACCGTGAACTGCGTGGCTCCGGGCCCTACTCAGACCGGCTGGATAGACGCAGATCTGGAAAAGGCGGTCATCCCCCTGATACCCATGGGAGAGCTGATCAGGCCGGAGGATATAGCCGACGCCATCCTGTTTCTGGCCGGCGACCGGGCGAGAATGCTGACCGGGCAGGTGATAAAGGTGTCCGGCGGACACGCCCTGTGAAGGCAAAGGCAGAAGACGCCATGATAGTCATCATTACAGGCGCCTCCCACACGGGCAAGACCCTTCTGGCCCAGAGGCTGCTGGAAAAATACCGCATTCCCTATCTGTCCGCCGACCATCTGAAGATGGGCCTCATACGCAGCGGCATGACCCGGCTCACGCCGGAGGACGACGCCCTGCTGACGGGATACCTGTGGCCCCTGCTGCGGGAAATGATCAAGACAGCCATAGAAAACCGCCAAAGCCTCACGGTGGAGGGCTGCTACGTCCCCTTTGACTGGCGGAAGGACCTGGAGCCCGAATACCTGCGCCACGTGCGTTTTGTCTGTCTGGCCCTGACGGCAGAGTATATAGACGCCCGGTATGAAGACATAGTCCGGCACGCCTGCGACATAGAGGCTCGGCTGACGCCGTCGCCCTCCCGGGACGCTCTCGCGGCGGACAACAGGGCATATATCGAAGGCTTTCGCCGGGCCGGCGAAAGAGTCGCGCTGATAGACTCGGACTGGGAAGGCGCCGTCGGGGCTATTGCGGAAGAAATAGCGGAGGAAAAGCAGACACAAGGGTCATGAACTACCGCATCATAGACAAGGACACCTATTACCGCAGCGGCGTCTATCGCCACTTTACGGAGGACTGCAAGTGCTCCGTCAGCATGACGGCCGGGGTGGACGTGACGGAGCTGGCAGAGCATTCCCGCAGGGCGGGGGCGAAGTTTTATCTCGATTTTCTCTATCTCCTGTCCCGGGCCCTGAACAGCCGGGACGACTACAAAATGGGGTATCTGTGGCAAACCGATGAGCTGGTGTGCTATGACACGATCCACCCCATCCAATACGTGTTTCACGAGGACACGGAGACCTGCACTCCCGTCTATTCCCGCTACTCGCCGGACTACGACCGCTTTTACCGGGAGGCGCTGGCAGATCTGGAAAAGGCAAAAAAGACCCGGGAATACCTGCTCGACGCGGCCGGCCACCCCAACTGGTTCGACGCCTCCTGTATCCCCTGGCTCTCCTACGATTCCCTCTCGGTGGAGCTGCCGGACGGCTATCTCTATTTTGTCCCCATAGTCAACTGGGGGAGATACCGCTCCGAAAACGGCAGGCTCGTGATGCCCGTCACGGTCCGCCTGAACCACGCTGTGGCTGACGGCTACCTGGTGGCTATGGTGTTTAGGCTGCTGGAGCGGGAGATGGCGGCTTTTACAGCCAGGTGACAGACAGAAAAAGCAGAGCCTTCGCTCTACTTTTTGTTTATTCTGCGTATTCGAGAGTCCATCGGAAGGGCTCTCCGGCGAGGACCGCCCCGCCCTGCCCGTCCGGCGAGGCAAACCTGTTGCGGCTCACTATATACCACCTGCCCTCCCGGTCGCTGATGAGGCGCAGCCTGCCCTTTGCTCCCCCGGCATGCAAATAGTCGTCCAGGTATTTGTCCCCGGTCCGCAGGAGGTGATATCCTGCGATATCCGGCTCTGCCTCAAACAGCGCCTTTGCCGGCGACAGCAGGAGCCTGCCCTCCGGGTCCGGGCTCAGATACAGGTCTCCGGCTGAGATATAAAACCGGAGTTTGTCCGGAGTCCACCAGTTTGCGGTGGGGAACCAGCAGGTCATCAGGGACTCCTCGTCCAGAGTCTTGCCGCAGGAAGCGTAGTCTGACACCGTGAAGCTGCCGCCGCCCTCCTCGGCTATTTCCAACGTCAAGAGAGCGGGAAAGGCTCCGTTGATGCAGGGCCTGACAAAGACGGCCCCATCCTTTTGCGCAGGTCTGTAGATCCGGACCATATCCCCTCCCGCGCGGGCGTCCCGGGCCAGCGCCAGAGGCCCTCTCTGCAGGGCAAAGTGCTCCTCGCAGGCCTCGGTCCGTCCGGGCAGGGCCCGGATGATGCGGGTGGTCATATCCATCTCCAGCTCCACCAGATCCCCCCGGGACCATTTGCGGCGGATGACCGTCCAGCCCGGCTCTGTCTCCAGGGCCTCGCCGTTCAGCCGCAGACTTGCGCTGCCGCACCAGCCGGGTATGCGCAGACTGAGGGCAAAGCTGCTGTCGCTCTCCACCCTGATCCTCACGCTGCCTTCCGTCGGATAGCCTGTGCTGACGTCCAGAGCGCCGAAAGGCAGCTCGGCCCGGCCGGTCTCGTAAAAACACACGCGGCAGCCCTCGCCGTCGGTCATCACGGCGCAAAGAGGCATGAGCCCGGTGGCAGCGGAGCCTATGCATTCGCAGCAGCCGTAGCTGCCTCCGTCCGCGAGAGGCTTTTCGCCGCCCCGGGCCCGGCCCCGCCAGGAAAACAGCAGGGCTGCGTAGCTGTCAAAGGGATGCTCTTTTTCCGGCAGGTTCACGGCAGACAGGACGGCGTTGTAGGCGGCCCTTTCCATAGCGTCGGCGTAGCGGGCCTTGCCGGTGATCTCCAGCAGCCTTTCGGCAAATTTCAGCCAGGTGACCGACACGCAGTTTTCCTGCATGATATCGGTCAGCGAGGGGTCGCTCTGCAGACAGGCGGCATTGTTCAGCAGCTCCCCTTCGGCGCCGCAGCAGCCTATGATGGTGACGTCGCTCTTTTCCATGGAGTCAAAGAAGTTCTCCGCCATCCGGAGATATTTGTCCTCGCCCGTCACCTTGTAATACTCGCAGATACCCTCGAAGCAGGAGATCATCTCGTAGGCCTTGTCCACCCCGTACTGACAGGGATACACCCGGTTTTCCAGAGCCAGCTCAAATATATTGCACCAGTCGCAGCCGCCGCAGTCTATGATGTATCGGGCAAAGTCCAGATACCGCTGCTCGCCGGTCAGGACGTGCAGCCTCACCATAGGCTCCAGTATGGAATTGGAGTTCATGGCGCCCCAGTCGGCAGAGGTCTTGCGTATATCCAGTCCCCCGGGGCCTATCTTGCCGAGGATGTAGTCGGCGTGCCTCTTGCAGGCGGCCACTATCCTCTCCCTCAACCCCGGCTCAGGACAGCAGATATCCAAATAATACTCCATGGCCAGCAGCACGTATTTGCGGCACCACATATCCCAGCCCGCAAACTCAGTGTCCACCGTATAGGTGGAAAACCGCCCCAGCTCGTCCTGAGTGGTGAGCATATCCTCCACCGTGTCCGTCAGGACCCCAAGGAGTTCTTCGTCCCGGGTGTATCCGTAGGTGATGCAGGCTCCCCGGAGCATCTTGCCCCAGTATTCCCCGGCCCAGGCCCGGGTCGCCCCGTCCTTACGGACTCTGTATTCGTTGACGAACTTGGCCCACAGGCCTCTTCGCTTCAATTCCTTGTCCGCTATCAGACGGCAGGCGCCGTCCAGAACGCCCTGCCATTTCTGAGCCCCCGCAGGGCAGATGTTCATGACCTTGTTCATTGATCCTCCGTGTATGACGCCGGCGCAGCCCGGGCGCCGCTTTTTCCCTTGCGCCCGGAGAGCAGCCTGTCCGGGCCTTTGCGGGACCTTGTCCACCTTATTATACCCTGTTTAGCAGTCTTTGTCCAACACCGGCGGACCTGCCCGGCGGCAAGACGGAAATAAAAAAAGGCAGAGCCGAAATGCTCTGCCTTGCTGCGCCGGAGGCGCGTATGGTCATTCCAGGGTCCACCTGTAGGGCTCAAAGGAGCACAGCACCTGCCCGTCCGTAAAGTTGGGCCTTACCAGCCTGCAGGTCAGCTTGTTGGCTATATACCTCTTTCCGGCTCTGTCGGATATCAGGCGGAACTCCGACTCCTCGCCGCCGGGTTCCTGGGCCCAGCCCAGGACGTATCCGGCGCAGCGGAGATAACGCCCTTCGCTCACCAGCCTGTAAAAGCCGGCGCCGGTCTTCTCCGCCCTGAAAAGCGCGCCTCTGTTCTTCATGGAGCAGGTGCCGTCCTCGTTAAAGCCGATATAGCCGGCCTGACCGCAGATGGCAAACTCCTCTTTTTCCGGGGTCAGGTAGTCCTCCTCCGGCAGCCAGCAGGTCATCAGGGAGCGCATGTCCAGAGTCTTGCCGCAGGAAGAGTAGTCCGCCACGTGAAACACGCCGCCGTTTTCATCCCGCACGGCCAGGGACACCAGCGAGGGGAAGCAGTCGTTCTGCCACAGCTCCACATCTGCCCTGCCGTCCTTTTCCGCCGGTCTGGCGGGGAGCATGACGTCCTCGCCCAGCCGCAGGTCTCTGGCCATCACCAGAGGGCCGCGCCTGAGGGCGGTGTGGCGCTCGCACACCTCCAGCCTGCCCGGGACAGCGTGTATCACGTAGGTGTTCATATCCAGGACCAGCCGCACTTCGTCCCCCTTGCTCCACCGGCGGTCTATGACGGCCCAGTCTCCCGGCTCCGCCTTTTCGGCCGCGCCGTTGACAAAGAGGGAGCAGGAGCGGCACCAGCCGGGGATGCGGAGCCTGAGGGCGCAGGAGCCCTCCGCTTCCGCCGTGATCCTGATCTCGCCGTCCACCGGATACCCGGTCTCTATGCGCCACACGCCAAAAGGCGTGGCTGCAGCCCCCTGCTCATAAAAGGACACGTACACTCCGGTATCGTTCCACATGACGGCGGAAAGAGGCATAAGGCCGGAAGCAGCGGAGCCGATACACTGGCAGCAGCCGTAGCCGCCCCCGGCGGCCAGAGGCTGCCAACCGCCCCTGCTCTTGCCTCTGTGAGACAGCAGCAGGGCGCCGTAGGTGTCAAAGGGCTGCTCCTCCTCCGGCAGGTTCACAGCGGACAAAAAGGCGTTGTAGGCTGTCTGCTCCATCACCTCGGCATAGCAGGCCTTGCCCGTCAGCGCCAACAGCTTGCCGGCAAATTTCAGCCAGGTGACGGACACGCAGTTTTCCTGCATGACTCCCATCATGGCCGGGTCCGTCTGGTTGGTGGCGGAGCGGTTGAACTGCTCTCCGTGGGTGCCGCAGCAGCCGGTCACGGTGACGTCGGTGTCCCTGACGGCGCGGAAAAAGTTTTCGGCCATACGGAGATACCGCTCCTCCCCGGTCAGCTTGTAGTATTCCAGTATGCCCTCAAAGCAGGAGATCATCTCATAGGCCTTGTCCGAGCCGTAGTCACAGGGCAGAGTCCTGTCCTCCAGAGCCTGGGCAAATATGTCGCCGTAGGCGCAGCCCCCCGCGTCTATGATATAGCGGCAATAATCCAGATAGCGCTTCTCCCCTGTCAGCGCATACAGCTTCACCATGGGCTCCAGGATGGAGCAGGAGTTCATCCCGCCCCACCAGTTGGAGGTAAACACTATGGGTATGCGGCCTTCGCCGGGCCCCACCTTGTCTATGATATAGTCCGCATGCTTTTTCAGGGCCTCGATGATACGGGCCTTCAGGTCTTCGTCCCGGCATATGTCCAGATAATACTCCATGGCCAGCAGCACGTATTTGCGGCACCACATATCCCAGCCCGCAAACTCCGTGTCCGGCGTGTAGGTGGAAAACCGGCCCTGCTCGTCCTGAGTGGTGAGCATATCCTCCACGGTGCCCGTGATCACGTCGTAGAGCTCCGGGTCACCGGAATAACGCCAGGTGATACAGGCGCCCCGGAGCATCTTGCCCCAGAACTCTCCGGCCCAGGCGTTGCGCTCGCCGTCCCTGCGGACCCTGAACTCATTGACGAATTTGGCCCACAGGTCCCGCTGCTTCAGCTCTCTGGTCTCTATATACCGGCTCGTGCTGCCCAGCACGCCGTCCCAGTGCATGGCGCCGGCTTCGGGGTAGCGCAAAAGGGGATGTATCTTATTCATTGTCCTCTATGACCACTTCGATCTCTTTGGCAAAGCGGCGGCCGCCCACGTGGGCGGTGACGGTGCCCTTGCCGGAATTGATCACCTTGAACAGGCCGCCCTGGTCCACAAAGCCCACCGAGCCCCTGAGACCCCAGATGATCTGAGAGTTGGGGATGGACTTGTCCGACAGGCTCAGCTGATACTCGCCGGGAGACAGGGTCCCGTCGGGAAGGCCCTGTATGACCGGGTCGCCCTTCACCTTCACGGGGGTGGGCTTGCCCATGATGAGCAGGGCGTTGGAGATATAGCGGGTGTATCTGTCGGAGGGCGAATTGACTATGGAGCCTTCCAGACACATGGTGGAGGAGCCTCCTCCGTCAAAGTTCACCGCATCCCAGGCGCCGAATTCCAGCAGCAGGTCGCCCAGCAGGTCGTAGGGAGCGCCGGTGGATATCTTCTGCCTGCCGTCCACCACCATGATGATCAGGGTCTTGCAGTCCTTGCTGATGCCCAGAGCCGTCCTGGGATGGGCTACGTAAAACATGCCCTCTTCCTTGATGTTCTCGGAGTCAAAGAGCCTTTGGCCTGCGGTGAGGATCTTGTGGGGAGAGCCGTCAATGGCCGTCTTTATTTTTGTCCAGTCTCTGCCGGAGGGGCTGATGAACTCAAAGACCACCTTGATGACGTCGCCCTTTTTGGCAAAGGCCTTCAGCTCGGCGGCCCGGGTGCCGCTGGCGGATATGACTATATTGTCGTCGGCCACCGGCGAATCGCAGGTGTTTTCGCTGACGTCGGTGACTATGCCGTAGGAGGGATGGGCCAGCGAAAATGCAGGCTGCTTGCACAGCAGGGTCATCTCGGTGCAGTCGCCCTCGGTGCAGGTGCTGCCGCCCATGCGGTAGTTGAACACGCCTATGATGTTTTCCCGTCCGTCGTAGCCTATGTCGCCGTCCACGTAGCTGAAGTCCAGAGTCTTGCCGGTGGTCTGGTTTACCAGGGTCCCCCTGAACTCGGGCCTGTCAAAAAACGCCGTGTTGTGGTCGGTGAAGGCTATGGGCATAAAGGGCGAAGGCTGGCTCACCAGCTCCCCGTCCACTATCTGTGCGCCCAGAGGATCGGACCACCAGCTCATGTCAAAAAAGCAGGCGTTCACGCCGGCCAGAGCGCCGTATTTGTCCACCAGCATGGGCACGGTCTCCCGGCCGTACACCTTGTCCGTGCGTATGCGGTCCTGACTGAGGACCGACTTCATTTCCACGTTTTTGCTGGCCAGATCCACTTTGAGCACGTTGATGATCCTGTTGGGGTCTTCCCGCAGCACCTGGATATACTTTACGCCGTCGCCCAGGTCCTTCTCAAAACGCTTTTCGGCAAAGGACGGAGCGCACAGCGCCAGCGCTGCCAGCAACACACAGAGATACCTTTTCATACTATATCCTCCGATATGAAAAAATCAAGGCTGCCATGACCCGGAGGGTCTGCAGCCCTGTATTATACGCATTGATTATTTGGCCGGCCGTGATTCGGCGGGGACCACGTTGAATATCACCGGCACGTCCACGATGCCGTCGGGAGTGGAGACGTTGAACAGGAAGGTCACTTCTCCGAAGGTGCCCAGAGGAGGTATCACCTTGAACTCCACGTTCTGGGTCTTCTTGACCAGAGGCATCACCTTGTAGCTGATGGTCTGCTTGCCGCCCTTGGGCTGCCATCCGGCGGGCGGATTGATGGTCACGGCGCCGGAAGGAGTCTTGCTGCGGGAATAATTGGTGATCTTCACGCCTATCCTGATCTCCTTGTCGTCGGAATACATGGGGTCGGGAGCGATGGGCTCTATCTTCACGGAGGGCACCACCTCAAAGCTCTTCATGGCGGCGCCGATCTTGGTCTCGCCCACGAACACCTCGGCTCCCAGCACCCAGGTGCCGGGGGTCATATCTTTGGCCGTATTGGTGTGATAGGCTCTGGTGAAGGTGCTCTTTTTCTTGATGTCGCCCACCACTATCTTGTAGGAGTTGACGAACCGGTCCAGAGTCCCCTCGCCGCCCAGCACTATATTGCTGATGCTCACGGGCTCGCCGGACTTGTTGGACAGGGCTATCTTGCCGTCCAGGGTCTCTCCGGGAACGATGATCTCTCTGTCCAGCTTCAGATCCAGGGTCAGATCCCCCAGTATGGCCGACTTGTAGGTCACCAGAGTGCACTTGCGGGTGTTGTCGGAGAGGTCGGCGGGGTTGAACATGATCCAGGGGGCCTCGCTGCCGGTGGTGTGCACGGCCACGTTGAAGCCTATCTCGCTGCCCGGCTCAAAAGCCTTCAGCTCTCTGATGGCAGTCCTGGCGGGTATGGCCAGCTCCACGGAATATCTGCCCTTTGTGATGCCGCTTTCGCAGAGGATGCTGTCGGCGTCCACCGGGCTCATCATGCTGACTGCCGCCTCGGACAGAGTGTTGCTTTCGGCCTTGTATGCTTCGAGGCTCTCGCCGCCCATCACCTTGAAGAGATAGGCGCCGTTGGCGCTGGTCCAGCCGCTGCCGGTGGAGTCCAGCACCACCGCCACGTCGCTCAGGACGCCGGCCGTCACGGCCACGTAGAGATACTTGCTGTCCCAGTTGGTATATACCCTGATATCGGTGTTGCCCGAAGGGATATCGCCGGCTTCGTAAAACTGATCCCACTCGTCCTCGTTGTAAACGCCGTCTATGACAGGACTTCTTTTCAGCAATTCTCTGTCGGGCGAATCCAGCGTCTGGCAAAAGGCCAGCGCGCCGAAGCTGAATATAAGCAGAGCCAATACTAACTTTTTCATTGTCATATCCTTGTATTTAAGGCGATACCGCCAGAATATCGATAGATCCGGGGTCAGGACCCCTCTGTCTCACACGCCGTGTTGCACAGCAGCGCGTATTCCTCGAGAGTCAGACTCTCTCCTCTTCTTGAGCCGTCTATGCCGCTCTCCGCCAGCACCCGGGCTGCCTTTTCCCTGCTCCACCACAAGAGCTCCGAATTGGCGAGATTGTTGAGCAGGGTCTTTCTCCTCTTGGAATAGGCGGCCCTGATGATCCGAAAGAGCAGGGTCTCGTCCGCTGCCTCCACCGGCGGCTCGGAGCGGAAATGCAGCTCTATGACGCTGCTGTCCACCCTGGGCGCCGGGAAAAAGCACCCCCGGGACACATTGCGCACCCGGCTCACTGCCGCATAATAACGGCAATACAGGCTGAAGGAAGAGCACTCTCTGGTCCCCGGGGGAGCCAGAAGCCTGTCCGCCACCTCCTTCTGCACCATGAGCACGCAGCCCGAGAGCAGGGCTCTCGCTCCTATGAGCTTTTGGATGATGGGAGTGGTGATATAATATGGCAGATTGCCTGCGCACACTGTCCTTGCGCCCGGCAGAGCGGACATATCCCACTGCAAAAAATCACCCGTCACGATGGCGACGCCCGGCCTGCCGGTATATCTGTCTGCCAGCCGTCCGGCCAGCTCTTCATCCGCCTCCACGCATACCAAAGGCTTGCCCAGCTCCGCCAGAGGCTCCGTCAGGGCGCCGGTGCCGGGGCCTATCTCCAGCACCGCATCGCTGTCAAAGCGGCTCACGGCGGCGACTATCTCGTCGATGATATGCCTTTCGGTCAGCCAGTTCTGCCCCAGAGACTTTCGGGGCCTGGTCTGCCCTTCGCGGGAACACACGGCTAATCCTTGTAGTGCAGATCCCTGTTGGCGTCTATATACCTGTGGGCTATCACCCAGGCCGCAAAGTCGTCTATGTTCCTGCGGGGCTTCAGCATGGAAGACGGCAGGAAAAACAGGTACCAGGGCTTGCGGTGTCTGGCCCAGTAGCCCTTCCGCGCCTCCCAGGTGGTGTTGGTCTCGTCCACCAGGTGTATGTCCTTGATGCCGTATTCCTTCAGCTCCTTGACGATATCCTCCGAACGGGTCCCGTCTCCGCAAACCACGTGAGCGGTAGGATAATTGGTCTTGTAGTGTTCTACGTCTTCACAAAAAGAAGATCTGGAGCACACCTTGCGGGTGATGGTCCCGCCTACGGAATTGACTACCGCTATGCCGACCTTGCTCTTGCCCGGATCTACTGCTATGACTATCATTTATCTACCTCCACTCTGGTATTCCTCGTACTGACCACGTCCGAGCTGTACAGGTCTCTCGCCGCATACAGCCGCACGGTCACAGCCGAGGACGCCGCCTTTATCTCATCCATCAGCCCCAGTATCACCGCCACCTGCTCCGTGAGAGACGTCTCCCGGTAGGAGGAAAACAGTCTCAGAGCAGGATTGCGCTTCATGGCCTTCTGGCAATAATAAGCGAAGAGAGGAGACATCTGGGCAGGCACGGCTCCCTTGTTCACAGACTCCGTGAGCACGGTGTTGCTGTAAAAATCATAGAGGTCCGTGAATACCTCCGCCTCCGACTGGTGACCGGAAAAGGTGATCTCCGATATCAGGCTGTCCATGTTGTATATGAGCTTTTGCTCATGCAGACGGAACTCCACGGGTATCAGGCTCAGCTCGGAGGATGTCAGGTTGCCCGCGGAGGACACGGTCACCAGAGTATCGCCGCCCTTGTTCTTGATGGCTTCGGCGGCGCTCATCACCATGACCCGGATGTTGTCCTCATACACGTCCCCGGCCTCGTCCCGGAAGACCAGCCTCACGTAGGCCGACTTGAAACCGGCTGCCGCTTTTTCGCCCTCGGCGCTGATAGGCTCACCCTTATAATAGCTTTTTATATTATAGCAAATTTCATTGGCGTTTGCAAGCAGCTGCATCAGAGAGGCGGATATTTCGGGAATGCTTTTGTTGCCGTCCACCACGCCTCGCGCTATCTCATCCTCCTGGCGGATGACCACGGTGGAGAGCCGCAGATTGGCGTATTCCTTCATGGCTTCCTTGGCCACGTCCAGATCGTGCTCCGCCTGCCTCAGGTTTTCCTGCACCAGAGCCAGGCTCTCTTTGGCGGTGTCCAGCTCCTTTTTGGCCGCGTCCTTTTGACGCTGCTGCTCCTGCACCTGCAGCATCAGCTCCCGGAGCTTGCTGCTGTCATCCTCCAGCTGGATCTCCATCTCCTTCAGCTTTTCTTCGTCCCGGGCCAGCTGGGCCTCTTTTTCCTTCAGGGTCTTCTCCGAAGACGAATTCTGCTTTTTGAGGACCTCCAGGTCCCGCCGTCTCTCCTCTATGTTCCGCTTCAGGGCCCTGACCTGTCCCGCGGACACGGCGTAGGCGGCTTTGGCCGAGTCATAATTCTTCCTGGCGGTGAGATAGTGAGCCTTGATGTCCTCATACTCCCGGCTCGTGGCCTGAGTGTCCTTTTCCAGACGGGCCTGCTCCGACAGCAGGGCCTTGTTTGCCACCAGCAGCTCTGCGGATTCGCGGCTCAGCTTTTCGTTTTTCTTCAGTATGGACTGGCCGTGAAAAATGACCTGTCTGAACTGGCTGTTGATCCCCGTCAGCACCAGCAGAGCCAGCACGGATATGATCATACCGGTGATGACGGTAGAGACTATAGCCGTGTGCTTGGGCCTGAGGCCGAACATGGTGAGGCGCTTCTTGCCCAGGCTCCTGCCTATGTAGTCCCCTACGTAGGCCACGAAGCCCGAGACCAGGATCATCGCCGCAAAAAATACCGCTGTGTACATTACATCTTCACTCTCAGATTGAAATACAGAGCCGCTCCCAGCCCCAATATGTTGGCGCCGAAGGACCCGGCAAAGGGCGTCAGGGTCCCGTCGTAGGCCAGCTGGGAGCCGTAGTTCCACACTATGTAATACAGGCCTATTACCAGGAGGCTGATGCCTATACCCACGCCGGCGCTGCTCCGGTGGCTCCTGATGGCCAGAGGCGCCGCTATCAGTCCCAGTATGATGCAGCTCATGGGCAGGGCCAGCCTGTTCCACATGAACACCTCGGCTTTACGGGTGTCCCTTTCCTGAGACTCGGGCTGGGCCTTGTAGAGGCGGACCAGCTTCCGCAGCTCAAAAAAGCTCATGTTCGACACGCTGTTGTGCATCTCCGCCTTTTGCAGGAGCTCCAGCTCCTCCACGTCCTTTTCGATCCTCACGGTGTCCGTGCGGGTGGAGCCGAACAGCACCCTCGCGCCAAAATCGTCTCCCAGCTTCTGGGTGTAGCCGTCGTAGAGCTCCCAGTCAAAGCGGCGGCTCTTGTCCGTCATGCCCTGCCAGACAGCCTTTTTGGCGTATATCACCAGGCTGGGCGCTCCGCCTTCAAACCTGATGATGGTGATGTCGGCGGCCACTCCCTTGGATATGTCAAAGCCTCCGTCGGCCCGCACTATGGACCGGGTGTTCTTGTCAAAAAACATGACTGCTCTGGTGTCCGGAGCGGCGTTGTCTTTGGCTTCCGCCTCCAGAGCCTGCAGCCGCATATACGAAGCGGGCGCTACGAAATCATTGAGATAGTAGCTGACGCCCGCAGCCATCAGCACAAAGGCGATGACCGGCACCAGCAGCCGCCTGTAGCCTATGCCCGCGGCAAAGCAGCTGATCATCTCGCTCTCCCCGCTGAAGCGGCCTATGGAATATATCACCGCCAGCAGAGTAGCCATCGGCAGGGTGTAAAAAATCACCGTAGGCATATAGTAGAGGATCATCAGCCCCGCCGTGGCGAGAGGCAGCCCCTCGCTGATCAGCTGGCTGATGTCCTGGAGAAAGTCTCCCGCAAAAAACAGCATGGAGAAGGCGGCTATGCCGAACAAAAAAGGGCCCAGGAGCTCCCTGAACAGCATTCTGTCGGATATCTTCATCACATCTCAAAGTTTTCGCCCAGATAATACTTCCGGGCCACCGGGTCGTTGGGCAGATCCGCAGCGGAGCCGGCGGTGCGTATGATGCCGTCTCCCATGATGTAGGCTCTGTCGCATATGGCCAGGGTCTCGCGGACGTTGTGGTCGGTGATGATGATGCCTATCCCCTTGTCCTTCAGGCCTCTCACCAGCTCCTGTATGTCATTGATGGATATGGGGTCCACCCCCGTAAAGGGCTCGTCCAGCAGTATGAAAGAGGGGCCCGTGGCCAGGCTCCTGGCTATCTCCACCCTGCGGCGCTCGCCGCCGGAGAGCACCCGCCCCAGCCTTTTGCGGACCTTTTCCAGACTGAACTCCGACAGGAGGCGCTCCAGTATCTCCCGCTGCTCGGCGCGGCTCAGCTTCTGGTGCTCCAGCACCAGGCGTATGTTGTCCTCCACGGATATATTTCTGAACACGGAGGCTTCCTGAGCCAGATAGCCCATTCCCAGCCGGGCCCTCTTGTACATGGGCAGACCGGTGATCTCCCTGTCGTCCAGATACACGTGGCCGCCGTCCGGCCTGATGAGGCCGGTGACCATGTAAAAGGAGGTGGTCTTGCCGGCGCCGTTGGGCCCCAGCAGGCCCACTATCTCGCCGGTCTCTGCCTCAAAGGACACCTTGTTGACCACCCGGCGTCCCTTGTATTGCTTGACCAGCTCGGAGGCATAGAGCTTCATTCGCCCTTACCTACAGGCAGAGTGACCCGGGCTCTCTCCGAGTCCCCCTCGATGGCAAATAGCTGCTCGTCCTCGCCGGCTGTCCGGGACAGGTTGATGGTGGCCCGGCTGCCGGTGGCAGTCATGGGGGTGTCGCCCACCACGCTGTCTATCCTGACGCTGCCGGCCAGAGTCATGACGTCGTTCTCATAAAAGGCGCTGTCGCACCATATGTGATATTGGCTGTCTCCGGCCTTGTATTCCATGACCACACCTTCGGTGATGACGGCCTGGCTGATGCCCTCCAGGCCCTTTGCTGCCTTGCCCTCATACACCAGCTTCAGGTCCCGGCATTCGATCTGCAAAAAGGCCTCCTCGTCCCTGACCGCGAGAGACGTGCCGCCCTTGGCGGTCACCACTTTTTTGTTCATGGATATACTCTTGGCCCGCAGCTTCACCGACCCGTCCTCGGCCGCAAATTCCGCCGCGAACGCGCCTGCGCAAAGCGCCGCCAGGAGCACTGCAAAGAGCAGTCTTTTCATACAGGCCCTCCCTGTCAATCTGACACCTCAAAGCTCTGAAGCGCTGTATCCAGCACCATCTTTTTTCCGCTCATTATTCCCATATCGGTGGTCAGCCGAGCGCTCGTTGCGTATATCTTGCCTGCCCTGCTGTCCCATTTTATACTTTGGGCCACCAGCACCGAAGCATTTTGGGCGGAGGTGACCTTTACCCTGCCGCTGCACTCCACCACCCCGGTCCGGGCATAGAGCACAGCCCGGTCCGCGATGAGGTCGGCGGCGTATTTGGCCTCCCTGTCATACACGGAGGCGGAAAAGTCCTCCAGCGACACGGTGCTGTCTGTCTGACGGCCCGAAAAGCGGCGGGCATGGGCAGACATGCTCTTGCCCTTTTCGCCGGCCCACTCAAAGGTCACGTTGCCCGTGTCCACCCGGACCTCGGGTATCTCCTCCAGCTCGCTGCGGAGCTGCTCGTCTTTTTTGCGGGCTTCTTCCTCGCCGGTCTTTATCTCCTTGTCCAGGACCTCTTCCTTCTGACGGAACTCCCTGGCCGCCGCGCTGCGCCGGGCGCTCTCGGAGGAGCCGTGGCGGCAGCCGCACAGCACAAAGAGACACAGGAGGAGGACCAGAGCCGTTCTCATAATCTGTTGTCCAGCAGCCTTTTTCCGTTGTTGTAGAAGATGTCGGCCTTTTCCCCTTCGTCCAGAGAGGAGTTCTCCACAAAGGCCTTGAATAGGGAGCCGTCGGCGTAGGGCAGACTGCTGCCGTAAAACAGCCGGTGGGAGCCCAGGCTCTTCAGGGTGTAGTCTATCTTGTCGCTGCTGATCTTGCCCGACAGCTCCAGGCTGATATTGGTGTTGGAGACTGCCGCCAGCACCGCGTGCTTCCAGTCGTCCTCACCCATGCCCAGTATGATGAACCGCATGTTTTTGAAGGTCTGGGCCAGGCCCTCTATGACCTCCACGTCTCTGGCGTCCCTGGCGTGGATGAGCACCGGGGCGGCGTAGCGCCTCTGGGAATTGAGGATCACCTCGCAGGTGCTCTTGAGGAGCTTGCTCTTCAGATTGCCGGTGACTATCTTGATAGCCACCATGCGCTCGTTGAAGAGATACCTGCGCATCTCCTCGCTGCTTTCGTCGGGAAAGGCCGTGTTCACGGTCACAGCGCCGAACAGATTAGCCTTGCCCTGATATTTTTCCACGGTCTGAAAGACCAGCCGGTTCCCCGCCACGAAGTCCACCGTGTCCGACAGGGTGGAGGATATGACCGCGGCTATCACGTTGTTTCTCTGCATGCTCCCCAGCAGATTTTCTGCCGAGAACTGATTGCCCAGCACGGGAATGGCGCCTATCTGGCAGTTGATATCGATGATCTTCATGAATTGACTCCTAACAAAGAGGCGCTGTTAGTGTAGAATATCTTTTCCTTGTCCCCGTCGGGGATATGGGCCGCCAGCACAAAATCCCTGGCTATGCTCACAGACCTCTCGCAGGCGCCGGAGCCGAAGAGTATCCGGTCCGCCCCCACGCTGCCGTGGAGCAGCTCCAGAGTGGCCGGCATGCTGAGCCCGCTGGTCTCCACCATAAAGGCGGCGGACTGTCTCACGGCGGATATGGCCTCCGCCAGATGCAGATGGTCCACCCCCTGCAGTATCACGGGATAGTCCAGCCGGGAGGCTGCCCGGAACACTCTGGTGATCTGTCCGGGACCGGTGACGGAGATCATCACCGGCAGCCGGACCTGAGCATTCAGAGACAGCAGCTCCTCAAACACCAGGTGCTCGGCGTCCCATTCCTGCAGGTCCGGGAAAAACCTCAGCAGCCTGAAGCCCGCCTCCTTCAGCTTGGGCAGCAGCTCCTTTTGGCCAAAAAAGCCTCTGGGGTCCACCGTGGCCGCAGGCAGCAGCCGCTGCGAGTCGGAGCAGGCCTTCAGGGTGCGGGCATTGCCGTCCCTGTAGCTGTAATATATGCCGTAGCTGCACAGGGTCACCGCCTTTTCGGCGCCTCCCTCCTCCAGCCTCTGCTCCAGCTCAGCGCTGCCGTTGCCGGCAGTGGCGCCGGTATAGGGTCCGTAAACCGTGTTGATGTCTATGATCTTCATTCCTGATCCGCCTTGTATTCCATGGCCGCCTTGTAGCGGGCGACGGTTTTTTCCTTGCCCAGGAGCTGCAGTATCTCAAACAGTCCGGGGCCCCAGGTGCGGCCGGTGACAGCCATTCTGGTGGGGTGTATCACCTCCGCGGGCTTCAGCTCCATATCGGCAGCCACGCCCCGGACGGCAGCCTCTATGGCCTCCAGGGTCCAGGGCTCCACAGCCTCCAGAGCCTCGATGAGCCCGGCGGCTATCTGTCTGAAATTGTCCTTGCGGAAGTGCTTCAGACCCTTGGGCTCGTATTCGGTGACGTCCCTGTAGAAGAATTCGGACAGCTCCACCGAGTCCGACAGGGTCACCAGCCTGTCCTGTATGAGGCGGGTCACCTCCAGCAGATACTCTTCCTCCTCCGGGGTGGGAGCGTCGCCCACAAAGCCTGCCTTTTGCAGATAGGGCCTGATGAGCTCTCTCAGCTCCTCGCAGGTCTTCATGCGTATGTATTCGCCGTTCAGGTCCTTGAGCTTCATCAGGTCAAAAATGGCGGGGTGATTGGCTATGCCCTCCAGAGAAAACCTGTCTATGAGCTCTTCTCTCGAATACAGCTTCCGGTCCTCCCCGGAAGCCCAGCCCATGGTGGCCAGAAAGTTCAGCATGGCTTCCGGCAGATAGCCCTCTTCTATGTAGCTCATAAATGCGGTGGCCGTGTCCGAACGCTTGGACAGCTTTTTGCCTCTCTCGTCCAATATAAGGGGCGGATGGACCCACAGAGGGGGCTGCCAGCCCAGAGCT
The DNA here is from genome assembly GCA_017552965.1 of Abditibacteriota bacterium. NCBI lineage: Bacteria > Pseudomonadati > Abditibacteriota > Abditibacteriota bacterium. The sequence goes on from JAFZNQ010000076.1 coordinate 135,818, forward strand.
TCATACAGCTGTATGTGCTTGGGAGCGGAGCTGATCCACTCCTCGCCCCTGATGACGTGGGTGATGCCCATATGGTGATCGTCCACTATGCTGGCGAAGTGATAGGTGGGAAAGCCGTCGGCCTTGATGATGATGAAGTCATCCTCCAGCTCGTTCTTGAAGGACACCTCTCCCCGGACTATATCCGTGAACACGGTCTCCCCTTCTCTCTTCATCTTGAAGCGGATCACGGGATGGGGGTTGTCCTTCAGCTTCTCCTCCACCTGCTCCGGAGTCAGATCCCGGCAGGCCCTGTCGTAGCCCGGGGGCAGCTTGGCCGCAGCCTGCTGCGCCCTCAGCTCCTCCAGCCTTTCCCGGGTGCAGAAGCAATAGTAGGCCTTGCCCTCATCTATGAGCTGTCTGGCGTATTTGTGATACAGCTCCAGCCTCTCGGACTGAAAATACGGGCCGCGATCGCCGCCTGCGTCGGGGCCTTCGTCCCATTGCATGCCCATCCATCTCAGTCCCTTCATCATATCCGAGAGAGAGTTTTCCACGTATCTGGTCCTGTCCGTATCCTCCACCCTGAGGATAAAATCACCCTGGGTGTGACGGGCATAGAGATAGTCAAATACCGCCGTACGGATGTTGCCTATATGGGGCGATCCCGTAGGGCTGGGGGCAAATCTGGTGCGTACTTTCATATCAGTCTTCCTTCCGCCGGGCAGCCGGGCTGCATGATAAAAATTCTACATATACACTACTATTTTAGCACCAATCGGCCTCTTTTTCAAGAGAGGGGCTCCGGGCTGCGCCCCGTCCGCCAAAGGCAAAAAAGGGTCCCGAAGGACCCTTGGTGGTGGAGATAAGGGGACTCGAACCCCTGACCCTCACATTGCGAACGTGATGCTCTTCCAGCTGAGCTACATCCCCACGCAATTCTATTATAGCACATTCCCGGGAAAATTGCAAAGAAAAAGCAGGGCTTGCGCCCTGCTTTCTCGTCAGATGACATTAGTCGATATCGTAGCCGTCGGTGTCGGCGGGCATGCCAAAACCGTTGGAGCGAACTCTCAGCCAGTGATAGTCCCAAGCGGAACCGTTCCAAGGCAGACACTGACCGGCAGCATGGGTGGCAGCATGGCCATCGAAGAAGCCGCAGAGGAAC